>CAZTDK010000006.1:0-26348 GCA_964611965.1 uncultured Binatia bacterium (SeqCode)
GATGGGGCGGGCGAACTATCTCATTGGGGCGCGCTGGCTCGACGGCAATGGACCGTTGCGCGAGCAGGTTTTCAAAGAATGGTTGCCGGCACATGAATTCGACTTCCAACAAGCCGCGTGCGACACCCAGCGGCATCGTGTCTATACCGGCGAGGAAACGCGGGGCGGCCTGTGGGATTTCCAACTGGCAACCGGCGAAGCGCGTCGCTTCCAACTTGGCGGAAGAGGGCTCATGCCCAGATTCGGCGCTGATGGGAACCTGGTGGTGGTAAGCACCGCGGAGTTGCTCGTCTGGGCACCCGGCGAGGAGCGCGTCGTTCAACGTGTTCCGGCTGCACTCATCAGTAACGGCTTCGACGTGTGTCCGACCGATGGTGCGGCGGCGGTTGCCGACACGACGGGACGGCTCCGCATCTTCGAGCTCGACGGCGCGCGCCAATACCGCTTCACCTGGGGGCTGCCGATCTTTGCCCCACGCCGGGTCGCCTTTTCGCACGACTGCTCGCGCCTGGCGGTGACCTCCGCCGACGACCAGCACGTCTACATGATCGATCGCGCCACACGGCGCATCGTGGAAACTCACCTGGCTGGTCCAGCGCTACGCGAAGTGGTCGCCACCGGCCCGCGGGAGTTCTCCATCACCGATGTGTGCTCGGTCACCACGTATCAGTGGTGATCGCGGCTTGCGCTCTTCCACTGCGAGTCGCTTCGACGAATGCGCACGAAGTCGTCATCGCGTCGGTTGCGGCTGCGCTCTCCGCAATGCGGCCCCTTATCTCACCTGCATTGCTTCAGGGCCTGAAGATGCTCGCCGTATTGAGCCGTTTGGTCCGTTGGGAAGCATTCTTCTTGATCAAGGCGTAATAGAGCGCTTCTACCATCGAGGGGTTGCGCGCCGCGAACACGCGAATAAACGCCAAGGCCGGGGATTCCTTCACCATGCTCCTCACGTCGACGAAGCCGCAGCGTACGCCGATGGTCGGAGCTTCATTCTGGACGCAGTGCCACATCCACGAGGGATTGAACAGGACGTCTGACGGTTCGAGCACCGCCTCCATGCGGTCGATGCAGTCGAACCCCGGGAACTGATCCGTATTGGACAGGTCGACCGCCGCCCCCGAGTGGTTGTAATTGGCCCCGTCCGCGCTGGGATTCATGATCGCCAGGTAGCGGCAAGGAATGAGGGTCCAGCGTTTGATGCCGCATATATTCGCAAAGAAGAACGGCGTCATCGCGTTATGGAGCGGAGTGATCGTACCGTTCCCCCCGATGAACAGCTCGTAGGTGATTCCCCAACTGTTGCCGGACATCTCCTTCAAGAACTTCCGGTCGAAATCCTCGACCAGCTCGGGAAATTTCTCGAGCAGTGGAGAGAACCGCATGTACTTCCGCCCGCCGCTCAACACCTGGTCCAGGAAGGCGCCGAACTCGATCTCTTCGGAGAATTCTCGTTCGTCGATGAAGTCGTCGTCGGAAAGCCCGATCTTGTTGACCAGCTTGATGCACTCGCTGCCGAACCGTGACTTGAAAGCATCGAACGACCACTGCCGGGTGCACGGCCAGTCGGCGGCCCCCTTGTCCAAGATCACGGGGACACCCTTGCGGAGGTAACGCTGAATGAATTCCGCCGCAGAAATTTTTTCCCTTAGCCGCTCGACGGGAATGATCTTCCCCCTGCCCTCCATCTTGACGTGCGCGGCGATGCGCAGGCGAACCTGTTCTTTCCAATTCTTAACAATAGCGGCTCTTCGGAGGTAGTGTTCAAGAATAAACAGCGCATCGAACATCGCCCTGTCCTTCAAGGGGACCCGCCTCAGTTCGGTAGCGAGGGCCATCCTGCCTCCTTCAAAAATACACCCGAGAATTGTGGTCCCATAGCCCGCGGATACAAGAACCTCGAGGCCATGGACGAGAGGCACTCTAGCCCGCAGGGGGTTCTTATGTCTAGGAGAATGAAAAACAGGAAACCGGAAACAGGAAACGGAAAATGGGCAAACGGGGGTCGATGGTGCGTTGACCAGTCTTTAATTTCCGGTTTCGTGTTTCCGGTTTTCCATTTTCTTCTTCCGAGAAAGTCCGACAGGCCAGGACCTGCGGTCGGCGTCTCTGCTACGGATCGCTCCCCCCTTCGGGGAGCCTCAGGACAGGATTGGTCGCTAGGCGTGAATCAAACCCGAATAGGAAGGTTGCCGCCGCGATGCTCCTCGTTCGCCGCTCCGCCAACGATCCCTTCTGGAGCGGGCGTGCCGTCCGCCAGCCGCCGCGCCAGTGCCCGGCGCGCCATCCCGCCAACCAGGACGCTGGCAAGCACGCTGGCGCCGAGTCCGCCCCAGTAGAGGGCCGTGGCTGCGTTCCCCGTCCCCGCGCTGCCGTCGAGGAGTTGAGTGCCCAGGGTCGCCAGTGAGCCGAGGTAGCAGAAAAGCAGTGCGCCCGGAACGCTCCCAATGACGACCGACAACGTGTAGTCGCGCAGCGAGAGGCGGGTGAGCGAGAGTGAATAGTTGAGGAGCCCAAAGGGCATGAGCGGCGAGAGGCGGAGAAGCGTCACAACCTTGAGCGGCTCCTGAGCGACCGCCTCCTCGATCGCTGCGAAGGATGCGTGCCGAGCAATGCGGGCGGCGAACCAGTCTCGCGCAACGCTGCGAGCAATCCAGAAGGCCGCAAGCGCGGCCAGGGTGTTCGATGTCAGCGCCGAAGCCGAACCCCAGACCGGTCCATAGAGGTACCCGGCAGCAAGGATGAACGGGGAGTCGGGCAGCAAGATCGTCGCGGAGAACACGTGGACCGCCCAGAAGAGCAGCGTGCCTCGAATTCCCGCGCCCTGGACATAGCCCACTGTTGCCAAGAAGAGCCGCTCCAATGGGAGCATCCGCACCGCTACCGCGAGGACACCCAACAGCAACAGCGCCTGCAGCTTTGGCCACCTACCTGCGCGCGGCCGCGCCGACGGCGGCACCGCGATAGGGGAAGTTGTCACCTCACGGTTTGGCATGACACGACGTGGCGCACAGCGACATACACGGGCGAGAGCAATCTGTTCCGGAGGGAGCGTACCTACACGATGATCTAGCCGTTGACAACGGCCGCAAGCCGACAATGTGGTTCGGCGCGACGTGAGGCAGGCCAACCGACGGAGCGTCGACGGAAATCAGCTTGAGCGAGGAAAGCTGCCGTGGTAACACACAGCCATCGTGCCAATTTGCACTTTCGTTACCGGCGCTCTCGAGCACCTCGGGATTGCGGCGCGGCAGGTGTGCGTGAGAACGCAGAGCCGCGACAGGGTGCTCACTGCCGAGCCCAACCTCCTGTCCTCGCCCCAGAGATCTGACAGCCGCCTAGTGCGCGGGCGGCAATGAGCGTTCCCTCGTTCCGCTTCCGGATGCAATATTTCCGGCTAGCGCGTCGGGCATTGCAGGAAGGTCGCCTTGCCTGGCTGGCCGCGACTGCGGCGAAGACCGCCGCCATACCACTGTCGCACTGGGTAGGACGGCCGCTGGCCGGTCCGCTGATGGCGATTCTGGTCCCGACATACCGGTGCAACAACGCTTGCTTCATGTGCGATCTTCCGAAACCGCGGCTCTATGAAGCCCGGGGGGAGCACGAGTTCAACACCGACGAGTTGAAAGCGGTGATTGATGACATGGCCGCGATCGGCGTCGCCGGCTTGACCCTGACGGGGGGAGAACCGACGGTCCGCAGCGATTGCTTCGAGCTTCTTGCGCACGGGCGCCGCCGCGGACTCTTCGTCCACCTGAATACCAACGGCTACAATCTCCTGGCACGCCCGGATCGCATCGACGAATTTCTCGCGAGCGACGTCGACGCCATGAACATTTCTCTCGACGGTGCGACCGCAGAAACCCACAACCGACTGCGCAACGCCGCCTACGGGTTCGAGCGCATCGAGAAGGCGACGGAGTTGATCGTTGCCCGCCGACACAGGGGAAGACCAAGCCTCACCTACACGTTCGTGCTGGGCCCGGACAACTGCCATGAGGTGCCTGCCTTCGTCGAGCTGTCTCGACGCCGCGGAATCAACTCTGTCAGCTTCATTCCGCTGAACGGTTGCTACAGCGACGCGCACGCTCCCGCTGATGAAAGACTGCGCGCCATGGACGAGGCCGTCTGCTGGCTGCGCGCCGAGAAGGCGCGCGGGCGCGACCCCGAGTTCATCGACAACTCAGACGCCTATCTGTCCCTCTTCCCGCGCGCATTCCGCGCGCTGCCCTCGCCGTTGCGCTGCTACGTCGGGTACCACAATGTCCTGGTGGATTGTTACGGCAACGTCTACCCCTGTGCGCTCCACTATGAGCTGGGTCGCCCGATTGGGAAGGTGGGTGCGACACCGCTGCGTGAGCTGTGGCACACCGACGACTACCAACGGCAGCGCGAGCAGTTGGCCACTTGCACCGACTGCTACTGGAACTGCCACACCGAGATCAATCTGCTCTACCAGCGTCCGCCGCAGCCATCGTAATCGCCATGCCGACCGCCTCATCGGCTGACAGCGTGCCACGGATTGCCCCACCGTCGGCCGAGGAGTTCCGCGAACGGTATGTCAAAACGCACCAGCCGGTCATCATCGTCGGCGCCATGGAGGACTGGCCGGCGCGGCAATGGTCAGGTGAGTACTTGGCGGCGCGCTTCGGCGACCGTCGCGTCCCGGTCGCGCACGTCACGGACAACCGGGTGACAGACGATCCGGCCGTCGGCTTTTCGCACCGTGAGGAACCGCTCGACGATTTCATCGAGCGCATTGGTGCCCCTGGGCCCGTCGACGGCTATGCGATGTTCCTTCTTGGCCAGACGCTCACGGAGCTGGAGAGCGACCTGCGCACACCGGCCTTCGCGCCGCCGGCGCCCTGGTCGGTGTGGCGGTTCTGGATGAGCGCCCCGGAGACGCGCTCGCCGCTGCACATGGACCTTCCCGACAACCTGTTTGCCCAGGTTGTTGGACGAAAGCGGGTCACGCTGTTCTCTCCCGCGGAGGAGTGGAAGCTCTACCGCAATGCGCCGTGGTCGCGGCTCCCGCACATGAGCCGCGTCGACGCCGAAGCCCCGGACCTCGCACGCTACCCGCGCTTCGCCGCGGCACGACCGTTGCGTTGCATGGTGGAGCCCGGAGAATTGCTTTACATCCCGCGCTTCTGGTGGCACCAGATCACCTCGATCGACTGCAGCATCTCGGTGAACTACTGGTGGGCGACCGGCTGGGTGTGGCGCATCGTGCAGCTGGCGCTCGCCTACCAGCGCCTGCGCAAGCTGACTTACTAACCTCAATGCGACAAAGATCTCACCGCAAAGAGGCGCGAAGACGCGGAGCAGAGAGGGATGAACCAATGCGGATACCAGAAAAGCAAAGGTCATTGACGAAGGGTTTTTCCATCCTCTCGAATGCGCATCCTCAGCGCCTCGGCGTCTCAGCAGTGAGTTGTCTCTGCCACGTTAGGGATAACTATATCCAGTAACGAGATCTATGTTTTTTATAGTAATCGTATGTCTTGCGAATGCCTTCTTCCATGGACACTGCCGGCGCCCAGCTGGTGACGCGCCGGAATTTTCCGATGTTCGCCACATAGTCGCCGGTCTCGACGTTGACGTATTGCTGCGGCCAGGGCACATGCGCGGCGGAGCCGGCGCCGACGGTCTTTAGGATCATGTCCACCATGTCGCGGAAGGACGTTCCCTCGCCGCTGCCGATGTTGAACACCTGACCATGGGCAGCGGGAGTCGCCGCCGCTTTCAGAAACGCGGCCGCGAGGTCGTCCACATAAACATAGTCGCGCACTTGTCGGCCATCGCCGAAGATCTGGATCGTCTTATTTTCCATGGCTTGCCGAATGAACCAGTTGACCATTGAATATTTTGAGTGCTTCATCTGGGAGCGCGGCCCGTAGGAGTTCGAAATCCGGAACAGCACGCAACGAATGCCGTGCAGCTCGTCGTAGAAGCGATACATGTACTCAGCGGCGCTCTTGTTCAAGGCGTAGGGGGTCAGGGGCGTGAGCGGGTGAGACTCATCGACGGGCACGCTCTCGATCTTGCCGAACTGCAGACGGGAGCCGGAGTAGAGGACGACCGCGTTCGGGCTGTGCCGGCGGATGTTCTCCAGCACGTTCAGATGGCCCAGATAGTTGATGTCCGCGTCCAAAAAGGGCGCCTGCAGGCTGTCGTTGTGACTGACCTGCGCGGCCAGGTTGAAGATGAAGTCCTTCCCCTTCACCAGGGACTTCATCGCCTCCCGGTCGCGGATATCGGCGATGTTGATTTGCAACTTGGAGCGGATGCCGGCCACGTTGTGCATGTTGGCCCCGTAGGGTTCCATGCAATTGTCCACCAACGTCACCTTGGCGCCCGCGGTCACGAGTCTGTGGGCCAGGGTGCTGCCGATCATTCCCAGGCCGCCGGTAATCATGACATTCTTGCCTCTAAGACGATTGGTCATGGTCCGACGCCCCCTCGTCCTCGAACCCAACCGCGTCCCGCACCAGGAACGTGGGCCGACGCTTCACCTCGTCGTAGATCCTGGAGATATATTCCCCGATGATACCGAGGGACAACATCTGCACGCCGCAGAAGAACAGCACGACCGTCACCATGGGCCCCCAGCTCGGCGTTGCGTACCCCGTCAGTTTCTTCAGGATGAGCAACACTCCGGAGAGAGCGCCCACGAGGGCAATAGCCAACCCCGCCACGGAGATGAATCCCAGGGGCTTGTAGGAGAAGGAGAAGACCGCGTCCTTGGCGAAGACGATCCATTTCCTCGCGGTATAGCCCGGCCGGCCGGCGAAGCGCGCTTCACGGTCGTACTCGATTCCAGTCTGCTCGAAGCCCGACCAGGCCCGCAGGCCGCGCAGATATCGATGCCGTTCCGGCATGTCGTTCAACACGTTGACGACGCGGCGTGACATCACCGCGAAATCACCGGCGTCGTTGGGCAAATCGATGTCCACGATACTTTTCAAAACTCGATAGGAGGTTCGGTAGATCAGGCGGTGCGCGAAGCCCCGTTTCCTGCCCTTGCGGACGCCGTAGACAACGTCGAATCCCTCCTGCATCCGAGCAAGCATCGTCGGCAAGACTTCCGGCGGGTCTTCCAAGTCGTCGTCCATCACGGCCACGACGTTCCCCCGAGCGTAGTGCAGGCCCGCAGTCACAGCCGACTGCTGGCCGAAATTCCTGGAGAGGGCCAGCACCTTCACTCTTCTGTCCCGGCGCGCGATGTCGGCGATGACCCGGTAGGAATCATCCCGGCAACCGTCCACCACCCCCAGGATCTCATAGTCGGCGACCACTCCCTTGAGTGCCGCCGTCAAACGCCGATGCAGCTCGGGGAAAATGGCTTCCGAGTCATAGACCGGGATGACTACCGAGAGGTCGGGGTTTTTGCGCTCCACCGGGCTTTTCATCCTTCACGATAATAGTAGATACAAAGGGTTTTGCGCTCAACAGCGGACACCGCGACGTGTTCGAAGGTTTGAGGATTTACAACCGATGTCAGGGATTGAACCGATGCTCAGGAGCTTCGGCGCAGAGACGTCCCCGCTCGGTGTCGCCCGCAGAGCGATCGTTCATAGTAGTCAGATTTGAGTGGTCACCGCACGGGGACAACACCATTGGGTGCTGGGGGAAGTTGCGAATTCTCCCAGTATCCACCATTTCATTTGTCGCCAACAGGTCCAACTTGCTAAGCCCTTGCGTCATCCGTCCCTGACGGTCCATGATCAAGTGCTCGCTGGAAGGCGAGGGAGGGATTTTAATGGGGATCCAAGATGCGCGGTTTCGCCATCCACGCTTCCTGTGTTGTCATCCGCCGCTGCAGTACACGACCGATGAGCTGATCCGTCCCGATGGAACGCTCGCGGTGGCCTACCTCGACGCAGCATTGTCGGTCGCGGGCTTTCACTGCGATATTCTCGACATGAGCATCGGCCGGCCAGGGACGGATCCGCTGGAGGAGACTTTTTATCGAGCCATTCCGTTGCCTCAAGTATCCCCAGATATGGTCCGTATCGGAATGAGCGACGAGCGCATCCTCAAGGAGGTCTCCGATTACGATGTGATCGCGGTCACGTCGATTTTCACGCAGCAAACATCGCGTTGTCTGGATCTGGGGAAACTGATCAAAAGCGTCTTCCCGTCAAAGATCCTGATTGCGGGCGGTGTCAACGCGCGGAGCCTCCGCGAACACTTTTTCGACAACGGCTACGATCTGGTATGCGTCTCGGAGGGAGAACAACCTGTGGTGGCACTGGCGCACTACCTGCGCTCCGGGTCGCCGGCTCTCGATCGGATTCCGTCTGTGAGTTATCGCGTCGGTGGAAAAACATTCACCAATCCGACCACCCTGGTCGATGATCTTGACGAGTATCCGATTCCGTCCTGGGAAAAGCTTCCGAACGACCAATATTGGAAGATCAATCGGCTATGGGGCGGTAAGACCGGCTGGCTCGAGGGCAGGGAGCCTCGCTACGCTTCCATTTTCACCTCTCGCGGATGCCCCTTCTCATGCAAGTACTGCCACATCTCAGGGGAGCGCGGCGGGGAAGCCGGGCAGATTGGCAGCCTACGACTGCACTCGGTGGAGCGTGTCGAGCAAGAGCTGATCAAGCTCAAAGGCCTTGGCGTGGAATTGGTCTATGTCAACGACGATTCCTTCCTCGCGAAGAAACCGCGGGTCTACGAAATCCTCAAGCGCATACGCAAATACAATTTCCTCGTCGCCGACGTCAACGGCGTGAACATCGTCCATCTCCATAAGCGCGAGGGCAACCGTCTCGTCGTCGATATCGAGTTGTTGGAGGCGCTCTACGATGCAGGTTTCCGACGCTTCGGTTTGCCGTTCGAGTCGGGAACACAACGGCTCGTCGACAAGTATTCGAGCGCGAAGTGGGACATGAATACCCTCGACCCGATCATCTTGATTCAGACAATGGAGAAAATGGGATTTACGGTCACCGGAAATTTCATGATCGGATATCCAGACGAGACACTCGGAGAGCTCACCAATACCTTTCTGCTCGCACGGCGCGCTATGGATGCGGGTCTTACCGCATGCGGTTTCTTCATGGTGCAGCCCTTTCCGGGGACCGCGCTCTTCGATGAGACTCTTGCAAGCGGTCAACTCCCCAGCAACTGGCATTGGGACCAGCTGGGCTGGTCGAAGCAGTCACCGTTCAATGATTTGCCGATCGACCGTGACCTGTTGAAGTACACGTGGAGTCTCGTGTTCCGGTTGCTGAATCGCGACGTGCGCAACGAAGAGTGGTCGGCCCAGATGAACAAGGCCCGCAGCATCTATGCCACTGACGCCTTGAACGCCGGCGAAACTGGATTGCGAGCTTAGATCGACCATCGGCGCTCAACCGGCGGCTGCGCAAGTTGACGTACTGACCGTGGCGTTGTGTCAGCGGATACATTCTTCCTAGCAGTTTGTCGGACTTGGCACTCCCTAGGTAGCGACGCAACGCGGAGCGGACCATAGAAAAGACGCCGGCCGCAGGCCCTAGCGCGGATCTCGCCGCTCGTAGAGCACCAGCTCGACGCGATCATTGGGAAACTCGGCAAAGCCCAACGATCCGCCCTCCACGACTTGCGAGCGCACGGGAACGAGGGAGTACGTCCGGCGAATGATCTCGTCGATGCGACGCATCGTCCGTAGGGGCGCCTGCTGTCGTGCGTTCATTTCGGGGTCGACGGGGAGCATCCCAAACATCCTCGAGTTGATATTCTCGATATCCACTCCAACGAGCGACCCACGGTAGTAGTAGTCGAACTGCAGATCGCGCAAGAGGGCCTCATTCTCGGCGTCGGCCTGGGTAAGGACCAGCCACTCCGCCTCCGGGAAATCCGCGATGAAGGTCGGGTAGGGCAACGCCAGGCAGCAATCGAAGTCGCCGCCAGGGGAAGTCGGATCCCAGATCGTCGCGATGCGCACCTTGCCCTTCGGGATCGACTGCGTCAGGAACCGAAACTCCTCCATGTACGCCCACTTCATCTGGTAAGGAATCCACAGCGAGATCACGATGACCGCGGTGCCGATGACTCCCGCCGCCCAACGACGTGCCGGTGTCTGCAAGAAGGCTCCGCTCCGGACACGCTCGAGGAGAAGCGCGGCGCCTTTAGCGGCGGCGATGATGAGAAAGACGTCGATCGTGTAGCTATAGGCGTGCGAAGGAAGCTCGACCGCGATCGCCTTGCCCGTATAGGCGAATGGAATGGAGAAGATCGCATAAGGGCCAACGGTGGCGCACAGCTCTCCCCAATCTCGCCGCTTTGCCTGGCTGTAGATGTAGAACCAGGCGAGGAACACAAAGACCATCGGGACGAATGGGAAGATCCAGACGCTCGAAACGAAGACAGCTCGCAAGCCAGCCAGGATGATGATGCCGATGGGATTGAAGCGGCCTCCATTGAGGCGATAGGTCCATGAGCTCGAGAGGGCGAGTAGACTCCCAAGCGTTCCTACTGAGAGCCCGGCTGCGAAGGGCACGAAGCCTCGGCGCGCCGCCCACGCGGCGCGCAACCTCTCCCGGTCGTGGCAGACCAGGAAGATCACCGACGGCATCACCAAGCCGGCCTCGATACGGATCGGGCAGGCGAGGGCCGGGGCGCAAAAGAGCACGGCATAATCGGCGGCCGTCGCGGATCTCTCGACGACGCGTTGGATCGCCACGGCGGCGAGCAGGAACAGCGGCAAGGGCAACACATGCGTCGAATCGGAGGACGAAAGCCGAACGTACATCGGCGTGATCGCCAGGCCGATCCCGACGAAGGCCGCAACCGTCTCGCCGTACCCTGCGCGCCGCGTCACGTGCCACGCGAGGACAGCCGAGACCACGCCGATCGCGATATTGAAGGTGAGGATACCGTAGAACCCCAGCGTGAAGGTGATCAGCTGGTTGGGAAATGGCATGTACGTGGTCTGCTTCGTCCAGATCACCCCGCCCAAATCTACGTTCGACAGGCCAGAGTACCAGTTGAAGGGAAGGAGTGGAACGACGAGACGAGCCAAGAGGGCCAGGCCAGCCAGGAGAAGGGCCCGCCGACGAAGCGCCGGCGATTGCAAGACACCGAGCACGCGCCGCGAGAACGGCACGAGCGCGACCAGCAAGGCAAACCAGATCCCGATTTGAAGCGCGTCGAACCAGGTGTGGGGCACGAAATTCCAGCGGAAGAGAATCGGGCCGTGCCCGACAGCGGGAGCAAGGCCTGCGGCCGGCGTCATTTTGATGGTCCGCTCCCCGTTGGGTCGCTAGAATGATCTGCAGGTCCGACAGACTGTTCGCGACGCACACTGTGGCGGGGCGGCGCTTTCGACTATCCCCTGCGCTGGGTTTTTAGTACAGTTGGCCGCTCGGGGCAACGCGATTTGCCGATGATGAGCTCCAATCGACCGACAGCAAGTGGGTTTGCCCGAACCACTCAGCGGCGGGACGCTTTGTTGATCGAGGCTTAGAAGGCGCGATGGCGACCGAGGCTCCGGTTGGGCGCGTGCGGGTGTTGGGGTTCGCGCTGGAAGGGCTGCTGCTGGGAATCCTGCTGTGGCTGTCGGTGAGCCCCGCCATCCAGATGGTGTTCGGCTGGCGGGTCTCGGCCGTGCGGCGGCTCGCCGCCGGGCACTGGGAGCTCGGCTTCATGTTTGCCGGACTCATCGTCGTCGTCTACCCGCTGCATCTCTTCCTTCACTACCCGTCCTACCCACACACGATTCGTCGCTTGCTGCGGCAACTCCTCAGGTTCCTGTCGATCAGCGCCGCCGTCATTTTCGCGGTGAAGTTTTACGCCGTGGCCCGCTTCCTGGTGCCCCCGCTCGCGCTCGCGTACACGGCCTACCATTTCCGGCGCCAGAACTATGGCCTGTCGTTCGCCGACGCGCCGCTCCTGCTCGCCGTCGCGCTGGCGCTTGCGATCTCTTTTACCAGCTCACAGCCGGCGCGAGAGTGGCTGTTTTTCTGGTTCGTCGTCCCTCTGTATTGGTGGTCAAACATCAGCGTCGATGGCGTCAATCCGACGCGTCTCCTATCAACCTTCTTGCTCTATGCGACGATCGGCGCGGGAATGTTGGCGGTCACCGTCTATGGTGGCGGCGGCGGCGGCAAGCAGCACTTGATTCTTCACGGGCTGACCGCCTACGTGTTCGCCACGGCGGCGCTCTGGCACGCCTGCTCAGCGTTCCAGCGGCTGCCGCGCTCCAGCCGCTGGGCCTTGGCGATCTCGCTCGTGTCGGCGTTCACGATCGCAGCAGGGGTCGATACCCGCCGCGTTGTCGGGCTCTGGAAGCTCGAGCGTTTCCGGGACACACTCGCCATCTCGCGCACGCCGGGGAAGGTTTCCGAATACTCCGCCTTACAGGGCTATGCGACACCCGCCGACGTCGATCCGAACTGGTTCGTCCCGCCGACCGGAACCTGCGCGACCGAGGAGTGTCATACTTCGATCACGCAGCAGCACAACCTCTCGGCACACGCGCATGCGATGGACAGCAGCGCCTTCAAGGTCGAGCTCGGGCGCTTCATCAAGGAGCGCGGGCGCCTCGCCGCCGATCACTGCCTCGGCTGCCACGCACCCCTCGGCGTGATCGCCTTCCCCGCCAGCGAGACCGTCCAGATCGATCCGCTCACGACCGGCGAGCCGGCCTTCCTGCTCGGGGTAGGCTGCGTGGTGTGCCACCGGGCCAGATTCGCTCCGCCGCCGAGCGGCGAGCCGAAGAACGCCTCCATCGCCATCCGCCCGCTCTGGCTCGAGGACTATTGGCCGCTCCTCCAATCCCAGACGATGAAGGAATTCGTGAGGAGCGAGCTGGAGACACACCGACAAACGTTCCGCGTCCGCGAGTGGGAACCGATCTGCGGCGCGTGCCACGTGGTTTCGCTCCCCGGGTCACTCGCAGCCGACAAACACGAGCGGGCAACGATCGATCAATACACGTCCTTCACCAGCTCTCCCTACGCGCGCGCCGGGAAGACGTGCTCCTCATGTCACCAGCAACGGTTCGTCAACGCCGATGGGTACGCCGTGTTCGCGCACAGCTACCTGGGCTCCGGCGCGTCACTCCCCTACGACGACGCCGCGGACGACAAGCAGCTCCGCGACATCTCGATCGGCTTTCTCTCGGGCCTCGGAGACATCGAAATGGACATCCGCTCCGACGGCCTACCGCTCTGTCTGGACGATCTCGACCGGGTCAACTCTGACACGTCCGGCGGGCGCCAACCTCTTTACAACCATCACGGCATCGACATGAATCAGTTCACCCAACGAGAACGCGGGGCCGACAACCCGTTCAACGGTACGAACGGCGGCTTGCTCCGGCGGAATCTCCTTTCGGTCGACGCCTCACTCGTCTCGCTCGACGCCGCGAAGGCACGCCTCGGCGTGAAGACAACGAACGCTTGCGTCGGGCATTCGTTTCCGTCTGGGGAAGGGATCAAGGGATACCTCGAGGTCTTCGCGTACGACCAGACGGGGCGGACGGTCGGTCGCTACGGAGGCCTCGGTGAAGACGGACTGCCGCTGCCACTACCGACAACGCTCGGAGTGAACGCGATTGACGCCGCCGGGAACGTAATCAAGGACCGACGGTATTGGAACGCCGTGGAGATCGTCTACCGCCGTGTCCTGAATCCCGGTCAGCCGTCGGACGACACGGTCGACGTGCCGATCGAAGCCGGAGCGCACCCGACGAGGTTCGAGATCCGCTGGAATTACCTGCGCCCCGAATACCTGCGCAGCCGCGAGCGCGGGTTGACGACCGACCTCCCACCCGTGCTGGTCGGCACGGCCACGGTGGAGTAAAGCTCCGGCTCGAAGGGGCCGATGGCTGACCGTACGTTGGGGTGAGGGCAAGGTGTTGGCGTCGCCTATTTCAATTTCGCCCTTCGTGGTCTTCGTGTCCTTCGTCGTGAAAAACATTGGGTGTACGCGCACGCAGTCCATCGAGTGGGATGCGCACGACACCCAGGTTAGAGGTGGCAAGCAACGACTGCCGATCGCGCGCCAGCACGACCTGGCGGACGAAGCGTCCCGCGAACCAGCGCCCGACTTCGGCGCCGGTTGCTAAATCCAAAGCAATGACGTCCCCGCGCAGGAAGTTCGCGAGGTACACAAGCCCTCGGTCGTTGTCGACGGTGACATAACGAACGCCGAAGTCGATCGGCAGACGATGTAGCACTCTACCCGAGTCGTAATCGAGAACGGTCAACAGCCCGAGCGAAGCCTCCGCGACATAGACACGCCGTCCTATCGGATCCCAGTCGCAGCCCCAAACCATTGAGAGCCATGCCGCGGGGTTCTCGCGCGAGCCTCCGAGCGGACGCGTGGAGAACGGGTGGCCGCGGAAGGCGACCGAGAGGAAGGCTTCCCCATCGAGACGGCGCAGCAGCCCCGCTCCGAAGCAAAAAACCCCCTCCCCGCTTGCCTCGTCGTAGCGGGTCTCGTCGGGCACAATCGGCGCCGGGATGGGGTCGAGGACCGCGCCATCGGAGAGACGCACCGGCCGGAGGACCTCTCCCTCGTCCGATAGCACACCCACGGTGTCGGCGACGCGGTCGTAGAACAGCCCCACCACATTTTCCTGCAGATGCACTTCGGCAAGCGAATGCAGCGGTGCTGTACGTGGAAGGATATAGAGTACGCCGCGCTTGCCGTCCGAGAACTGCTGTTGCCAACCGGGAATGAACAGATTGTCTCGTGATGAGGACTCGACGATGGCCTGAGCCTTGCCACCGCCGAAGCAGAGGGGTGCGCCATTGAACGGAACATCGCAAACGATGCCCGGTAATCGATCGGCAACCGGCTGGCCGCGCGGCGCGAAGGCGCCGCTTCCACGTTGAGTGGTGATCACCAGGCGCCCGCCGTCCGCCGGCTCCCAAAGGTGACGCGGATAGTGACCGATACGGAGAACAGTTCCCGGCTGGCAGGTCGCCAGCGCATCCGTCGTCGGCACGAGCACCTCGACACCGACGCGACGCATGGCCAGGTAGTCATCGCACCGGAGCAGGCCGTCTTCCCGCAACCATCCAATCAGACAGGCGGCAATCCAAATCCCGAGAGGCAGGGCAGTCGGGATGCGAAAACGGGGGCGCGCTGCACTGGCACCACGGATGGCTGCGACGGCGAGCACCGCCACCACCAATCGCACGCTCAGGCCGGTCGTCCACGCCAGCAATGCGCCGAGCGTGACGGAGATGTACAGCCAGAAGACATGAATGATCACCAGCAGTCCCAGCGCGACCCCACGGGTTCTGGAAAAACGATGATCGAAGATGGCGAGAGCACCCAGGGCGATGACGCACCCGATAATCGCGGCGGGCAGCGGCCCGCCCAGCGACGAGCGCAGCCAGCACAGCGCCAGCGCTGCACCCACGGCGAACAGCAGGGTCGTCACTGCGGCGGAGATCCCGCCGACGACGCGGGCCGGCGCCAGCAGGCGGAGCAGAACCCCCAGCACGGCTACGGCGCGCCGACGGCCATGTCCGTGGCGCGACCTGACACTGAGTCGGAACCGTCTCCGTCGAAGCGGCGCCCCGCAAACTTGCGCCGCACTGCCTCGCGGGTGGCACCGATCGTCGTCGCCAGAATGTGGCGCACGTGCTCCCGCGTCGCCGGCTCACCGCGGATCGCCAAGGCCAACGTCCCGAGCTGCCGCATCACCCCGACGCCGCGCAGGTGGCGGTAGCGCCGCCCTTCGAGCAGCCACTCAATCAGCTTGCGTGGCAGCAGGGGGAGCAGATCGAACATGCCAGAGAGGTGCTTGAGCTCGTCGTGATCGCGGTACTCCTTGTTGCCACCAAACATGTAGCCGGGGCCGACGTCGCCCTCGAGGATCCGCTCAATCTCGGCATCGTTGAGAATGCCGCGCTCGCGTGCATGGTCGAGGGCGGTGGTACCCGGAAAGTACGTCATCCAGTGCGTCACGATGCGCTTCGGTTGCACCTCGGCATAGAACCGCAACGCGTCGAGCTGGTCGGCCGCGCCCTCGCCGGGAAGGCCAATGATATGGTCCACCGAGTAGGGCACGTTGTACTCAGCAAGGAATTGCAGCGTCTGCACCACCTTCTCCCGATCACCCTTGCGATCGACGGCGGCGAGCGTGTCCGAGTTTACGCTCTGCACCCCGACCCGCACCATCATGCAGCCCGCCTCGGCCAGCAAGCGCGCCATGTCCCGTGTCATGGTCTGCGGGTGCGTGTAGCACTCGAACGGGATGCCAATCTCGCGCCGGTACGCCGACGCGAACTCCGCCATCCACTTGGGATCGAGCGTAAAGATCGCGTCCCAGAAAAAGACCTTGCGCACGCGGCCGCGCGCCTTCCATGCGGCCAACTCTCCGATGAGGTGCTCGATCGAGCGGCGCCGCACCGGCTTCTCGCCGGGGTATTGCTTGGGGAATGTGCTGTACTCGCAAAAGCTACAGCGGAAGGGGCAGCCGCGTCGCGACACGACATAAAACTCGTGCTCGAATGCCGGCACCGTGTCGTAAAAACCTTGCTTGTCCGCCCACGGCAGTGTGTCGAGGTCCGCGAGCAGCGGTCGCACCCGATTGCGCACCGGCTCGCCGTTGCCCTTGAACGTGCAGTTCGCGACATCCGTACGCGCGAAGCGGTTGTGCTCGGCGCATTCAATCAGGTCAACCAGCGCGTCCTCGCCCTCGCCTTCGACCACCGCGTCGATCGACCACTCGCGGATCGCCCGTTCGGGGGCCGCCGACACATGCGGTCCGCCGAAGACGATCGGCACCGCGCAGCGCTGCTTCACCGCCCGCGCCACATCGACGCTCCAGCGGTGGGTGACACTGTACGACGTGAACGCGACCACGTCGGGCCGCGTCGCAGCGACGCGCGCCGCGGTTTCCTCCGGTCGTGGATCGAGCCAACCCGCCAGCAGCTTGGAATCGGTGCCACTGCCCGAAGAGAACGGCCGCGCTTCATAGACGAGCGTTGGCTCATGACCCGCACGGCGCACCCATGCCGACAATGCTTCGATGCCCAAATGCTCGAGGCCACAGGTGACGAAGGTGACGCGCACTACGCGATCTCCGCTTGGGCGCGCGACGCCGACAGCCGGCGCACCAGATTGCCGAACGACATCTCGAGCCGCGACTCGTAGCGGCGGGTCACGATGTTGTAGAGCGACCGCAACGGGCGCGCTGGATGCGTGAGGTAACTCACACCGTAGAACAGCAGCAGCCCGGCGAGGCGATAGCGCTGGAGCTGCCGTGAACCGAGCGCGGCGGCATGCGACACGGCCCCAGACACGTCGGAGTAGGAGAGCAACGAGGCGTAGTAATCGTCGTCGAGACGCGGAAAGTGGCCCGCCGTCCGTAAATGCTCGAACAGCTCCGATCCCGGATAGGGCGAGAAGGTCCATACCGACACGTCGTGCACCCCGATGCGTGCCATCCGCCGGATGAAGCGCAGTGTCTCGCGCAGGTTCTGCTCTCGTTCGTCGGGAAAGCCGATCAAAATGTTGGCCTTCACGTTGAGCCCGACCTTGACGGCCGCGCGCATAGACGCCTCCATGCGGTCGAGCTTCACCTTCTTCTTGATCGCCTCGAGCGTCTGCGGCGAGCCACTCTCCGGCGCATAGGAGACATTTCGGCAGCCGGACCGATACATCGCCCGCAGCACGGGTTCGTCGAGCGCCTCGGACCGCGTGCCGCTGGGGAGCTGCCAGATGATCTGCAACCCACGCTCGTCGAGCAGGCGGCAAAACTCGAGAATCCATTCGCGCTCGATGATCGCCGTGAGGTCGTAGAAGTCGACCGCCTCGACCCGATAGCGGCGGACGTAGTCCTCTATCTCATCGACCACCAGCGCCGGTGCGCGTGTCGTGTAACGGGTGGTCCACATCTGCGGGCTCGAGCAAAACGTGCAGCGGTATGGGCAGCCGCGCGTCGCCAGCAGCGGCATCGTCCGGCCGCGATCGACACCGAAGCTGAAACCGCCATCAAGGTAGCGTTCGATGGGAGTCAGGTCCCAGCGCGGCGCGGGAAGGCGATCGACGTCGAGGATGCGGCGGCGTGCGTCCGTTCGGTGTGGCCCTTCGTGCGTCCGAAAAACAATTCCGGCGACGGTGGCAAGCGCACGCTTGCCGAGACACGCATCGAGGAGCTCGACGACCGTTTCCTCCCCCTCGCCGAGCGCGCAGGCCTGGAGCGCGGGCGCCTCATCCAAGCACAGCTCCGGGAGGGCGCTGGCATGTTCGCCACCGAGGACAATGGGCACCAACGGCAAGCGGCGCGCGATCGCCGCGATGAGCTCACGGATGACGGGCCATTCATGTGAGAAGAGACATGAGATGCCGACGAACTGCGTGTCCGGTCGAATGCGCGTGACGATTTCCGCAACCGAGAGCCCATTGATGACGATGTCCGGCCGATAGCCCGGATGCATCGCCTCCAAGGCCTCGCCGACGGCATCGATCACCTGCACGTCGTGGCCCGCAGCCGTCAGCCCACCCGCAAGATAGGCCAGAGAGAGCGGCGGCGTTCCGTTGAGCGTCAACGCGTAACGCGCCACCACGCTCGGCGGCCGGATCAGCGTCGCGATAGCCATGATCGAATGGGCTTGGTATAACACGCAGAATGTCATCATGTCCACACTCGAATGCAGCGGGCTCGATGCGCGCCATCGTCACCGGCGGCGCCGGCTTCATCGGCTCCAATCTGGTTCGCGCGCTGGTCGAGCGCGGCCATCACGTGGTCGTCGTTGACAACCTCGCGACCAGCTGGTCGCTGCGGCTGATCGACGACGTTGCGGGCCAGATCGAGTTCATCCACGCCGACATCCGCCTCTCCGAGGATCTCGAACGTGTCGGGCCAGGACCGTTCGACCGCGTCTATCACCTCGCCGCCTCGTTCGCGAACGAGCTGTCGATGGAATATCCGGCGATCGACATGCGCTCGAACATTGAGGGAACGTTGAACGTGCTTGCCATGGCGCGGCGGGTTGGCTGCGGCCTCTTCATCTATTCCGGCTCGTCGTCGTCGTACGGTGACGTGCCGGTGCCGTTCGAGGAAGACGGCCCGACCCGGCCATACACGCCGTATGCAATCAGCAAGCAGGTTGGTGAAGCCTACGTGCGCTCCTCAGGACTTGCCTACGCCATCTTCCGTCTGTTCAACGTCTACGGCCCGGGGGATCCGCCCGGCCGCTACCGCAATGCGGTGCCGAACATGATGCGGGCGCTCGACCGTGTCGACGGGCGTATCCACATCTTCGGCCGCACGGCGACCCGTGATTTCACCTACGTTGATGACGTGGTGCGGGTGCTCCTGGATGCGCCACGCGCGCTGGGCCAGGTGGTCAATGTCGGCAGCGGGCAAGAGACCCCAATCGTCGAGCTGGCACGCCAGATCCTGCGGCTCTTCGATCTGGCGGAAAGCCGGATGAGCTTCGAGGAGCCGCGCGCCTGGGACCGCGTCGTGCGGCGGTACGCCTCGGTGGAACGCTTGCAAACATTATACGGTTGGCTGCCCTCGACGCCGCTCGCCGACGGGCTCCATTTGGCAGCGCGCTGGATGCATGCCGCCGGCCACATCAAGCGGGAGCCGGTGTGAATCTGGGGCCGCGCGTGCTCTTCATCGGCGCTCATTGCGACGACATCGAGCTGTGTGCCGGCGGGTTGCTCGCTCGTGCCTGCTTTTCCGGGCGGCAGGTTGGCGTCCTCGTCTTCAGCGACCACCGCGGTGTGCTCGACGAGCCCGCGGCGAACCGGGCGCGCGGCGAGTTCTCCGAAAACCTGGCGTGGCTGCGTGCCGAGTCCGGCACCGATATCCGTGATCACTCCGGGCCCATGTTGCCCGCCTGTCACGGCGCCTTCCAATCGGAGCGTGCCACGCTCTACGCAGCCATGGAAGCACTGCGTGGTGACTACGACATGGTGGTTACCCATGCCTCGACGGACACCAATCAGGACCATCGCCAAGTTGCGGAGGAAGCGGCGCGCGTGTTCAAGGCGCACACCACGCTCGTCGGCGGCGAATTCCCGAACAACGACGTGGCCGGCTTCGTGCCACAAGTCTACGTGGCGCTTTCCGCGCGCGAGGTCGAGGCCAAGGTGCGCATGGTCGCGCACTACCGTTCACAAGACTTCGGCGGACGGCCGTACCTCGATAGCGAGGTGGTGCGGGCCCTGGCGCGGCTGCGCGGATCACAGATCCGCGAGGCGGCGGCAGAGGCGTTCACCGTCATCGGGCGCGTGGTGGTGCGCTCCCAGAACTAACACCACCCTGAGGGAGCCTGGCGTCGCTTTCCGTCGTACCGATGCCAGCAAGCGCTTCGTTCAAGCTGCCGCTGCGAAACCCTTGTAGATCCACCGTGACGTAGAGAAAGCCGAGCTGGCGCAGCTCGCGCACCAGCTAGGTGCGCACCTCGGGAGCTACGAGCCGCGGCAGGAGCTCGGCTGGCACCTCGATGCGGGCAATCGTGTCGTGGTAGCGCACCCGGCATTCGCCGAATCCCAGACGGCGCAGCACGCGCTCGCCCGCGGCGACGCGTGCCAGGCCTTCGGTGGTAATCGCCGTCCCATACGGAAAACGCGACGACAAGCACGGGCTTGACGGCTTGTCCCACGTCGGCAACCCGCAGGCCCGACTCAGCTCGCGGATGTCGCGCTTGCCGAGCTGCGCATCCACCAAAGGGTGGCGGATCTGCTGCTCGGTCGCCGCCGTCAGTCCCGGACGGTAGTCGCCGAGGTCGTCGAGGTTGGCGCCGTCGACGATGTGCGTGATGCCGAGCTTCGCGGCTTCTGCGATACAAATGTCGTACAGATTGTGCTTGCAGAAATAACAGCGATTTACCGGATTCGCCGCGTATCCCGGGATCTCCAGCTCATCCGCGTCGATGACGACGTGCTGCACGCCAAACTGCTGCGCCAGGCGTACGGCAAGCTCGAAGTCTTCGTCCACCGCCGTCGGCGAACGCGTGGTCAGGGCGACGACGTTGTCCTGCAGCTCGTCGACAGCAACCTTCAGCAGGAACGTGGAATCGACGCCGCCGGAAAACGCCACGAGCACTCGCCCCATGCCGCGCAAGCCGGCGCGCAGGTGCGCGAGCTTTGCCGACATCAAATCCCCTCGGCCTGGAAGACCTCGGTCGTCAGGTAGCGTTCGCCGGTATCGCAGAACACGGTCACCACCACCTTGCCTGTGCCGAGCTGGCGCGCCACCCGCAACGCCGCGCAGGTGTTGGCGCCGGCCGAAATGCCGACGAGGATGCCTTCTTCGCGCGCCAGGCGCCGCGTGTAGTCGGTAGCCTCCTCGTCGGTGATCTCCAACACGCCATCGTACACCGACACGTCCAGGTTCTCCGGCACGAAGCCGGCGCCGATGCCCTGTATCCGGTGAAATCCCGGCTCGCCGCCCGACAGCACCGGAGAATTCGCCGGCTCCACGGCATAGATCTTCACCCCGGGCATTTGCTTGCGCAGCACCTGGCCGACGCCGGTGATCGTCCCACCCGTCCCTACGCCGGCGACGAACGCGTCGATACGTTCGAACTGGCGCAGCAATTCCTGGGCGGTAGTTTGCCGGTGGATCTCCGGATTGGCCGGATTGCGGAACTGTTGCGGCATGAAGTACTCGGGATGTTCCGCCAACAGCTCTTCGGCTTTGTGAATCGCGCCGTGCATGCCCTTGGTGTCCGGCGTCAGCACCAGGGTGGCGCCGTAGGCCATGAGCAGACTGCGACGCTCTTCACTCATGGTGTCGGGCATCGTCAGTACGAGCTTGTAGCCCTTGATCGCCGCCACCAGGGCCAACCCGATGCCGGTGTTGCCGCTCGTCGGCTCGATGATCGTATCGCCCGGATGGAGCCGGCCGGCGCGCTCCGCCGCCTCGATCATACTGAGGCAGATCCGATCTTTGACGCTGCCGCCGGGATTCATCGACTCGAGCTTGCCCCACACCTCGGCGTCGTTCGGTCCGGGAAGCCGGTTCAAGCGAACGACGGGCGTGTTGCCGATGAGATCGAGGCAGGATTTCGCGGCGCGCGGCATCTGTGGTTGCACTGGCGACTGAGTGTGGTCAACATATCGGCGGGGTACCTGCAAGTCAATTTCCATTGGAACCGCCCGCATGTTGAAAGCAGCCGATAGCGCGCTCGTGTTGTTTCCCGGCGCCCTCGGTGACTGTCTTTGCTTTCTACCAACGTTGGCCGCGCTACGCCGCACGCATGCGGGGCGTATGTGTCTGGTTGCCCAGCCCGCTTTCCTCGAGCTGGTCAGCTTGAGCGATACCATCAAGATATCGATCCATCGGCGCGAGCTTGCGGATCTGTTCTCGACGAGCTCCAGCCTGATGCCGGAGACGGTAGCGCTCTGTCACGGTTTCACGCACATCTACTCATGGACCGGCTTCGGCGACACCAACTTCGCGCGCCGCCTCGCACGTGCGTCCGAGGGCGACGTCAATGTCTATCCGTTCCGGGGTATGCGGCCTGATGAGCATGCCGTCGACTACTACGCGCGCTGCGCTGTCTTGGCACCCTACCTGTTGGATCAGTCGATCATCGCGGACGATCCGCTCTGGTTCCGCGATTTCGCCAACCTGCACGGACTCAGCGAACGCGGCTTCATCGTCATGCACCCAGGCAGCGGTGCCCGCGAGAAGAACTGGGAAGGCTTCGACGTGGTGGCGCGCCAGTGGCGCCGGCAACACCGCGGCGCGGTCGTGGTACCGCTGGGCCCTGCCGAAATGGAGCGGCCACCGGCGCCGATTGCCGACGCCGTCGTAGTCGATGACGCTTCGCTCCCCCAGGTGGCGGCGCTGCTTTGGCGTTGCCGGCTCTATCTCGGCAATGATTCCGGCATCAGCCATCTTGCAGGAATCGTCGGCGCGCCCGGTGTCGTGCTCTTCGGTCCGACGGATCCCGCCGTGTGGGCGCCGCGCAGTCCGAGGTTGCGGATACTGCGCGCTCCGGAGAGCTGCGTACGCTGCGGTCCCGAGCGGTTTTGCACTCATCGGCTCCCTCCGGAGCGCATCCTTGCGGCGCTCGCGGCTTGCGAATGAACGTAACGATCAATTGCAAGACGTGAGATCTGATGCAGTCAGCAGAGGCGCAGCTGGTCGCCGCTCGCTGGCGGCCGGCGGAACGCCCCGCTGTTCGCCGGCGGCAGCGGCTGATCGAGCCCACATCGCCGCGCCGTGGTGGTGAACAACGCGCGGATCTGCTCCGCGTACACACCGGCGCCACGCATGCGCGTTCCAAAACGCGGATCGTACAAATTGCCGCCGCGGCATTCGCGGATACGGCCGAGCACGCGCATGCGACGCTCCGGAAAATGCTGCCCCAGCCACTCGCTAAACAGCGCATCAACCGGTTTCGGCAAGCGCAGCAACACCCACGACGCACTGCGCGCCCCGGCAGCGGCCGCGGCGCGCAGAATGCGTGGGATCTCTTCGTCGTTCAGCCCCGGAATGACCGGCGCGATCATCACCCCCACCGGAACGCCGGCCGCACTCAGGGCGCGGATCGCCTCGAGGCGGCGCTCCGGCTGCGCCGCGCGCGGCTCCATGCGCCGCGCCAGCCCGCCGTCCAGACTCGTGACCGAGACGAACACCCGCGCCGCGTCGTGCGCTCCGAGATCCGCCAGCAGGTCTGCATCGCGCGCCACCAGCGCGCTCTTGGTGATGATCCCGACGGGATTGCGGAACTCGCAAAAGACCTCGAGGCAGCGGCGCGTCAGGCGCAGCCGCCGCTCAACCGGTTGATAGCAATCGGTGTTGCCGGAGAGCGCGATCATTTCGGGATGCCAGCGCGGCGACAGGAACGTTCGGCGCAGGAGCTCCGGCGCGTCATGCTTCACCATGATGCGCCGCTCGAAATCGAGCCCGGCGTTGAAGCTGAGATATTCGTGGGTCGGCCGCGCGTAGCAGTAGATGCACCCGTGCTCACAGCCGCGATAGGGGTTGAGACTGAAACGAAAGCCGACGTCGGGGCTCTCGTTTTCGGCGAGCGCACTGCGGCTCGTGTCGCGATAGAAAAGCGTCGGCAGCGGCGAGCCGCCTTCGACCTCGGGATCCGGCTCGATGTGTAGCCGTTCGTAGCGGTTCTCGGGCTCTTGGGTCGTGCCGCGGCCGGAGAGTGGCGTTGAAGGTTTCATGCGCTACTTTCGCTTTCTGTTCTCTCATGGTCAGCGAGCGATTGCAACGGGCTTGGTTTCGGCGAGCTCGGCTTTTTGCCGGCAAATGACCTTGGCGAAGCATGGCTTCGCCACTCCCAATTGGCGTTCTGGAGTAGCGAAGCCAAGCTTCGCGGTTGAACTGACCGACTGCAGTGTCTCGCCGCGGATTGCCGTGCCGCGTTGTTCTGTCTTGACCGCATCGAACCGCCCTCGTATCTATCGTCGGCGGGGGAACGCATAATGATTCGAACCGTCGAGTGGCACAACGGCACGGTGGTGATGATCGATCAGCGCTTGTTGCCGACGCAAGAGGTGTATCGCGTCTATCGCGACTATCGCGAGGTAGCGCGCGGCATCAAGGACATGGTCATCCGCGGCGCGCCAGCCATCGGCGTAGCGGCGGCGCTCGGGATTGCGCTGGGTGTGCAGCGCGCGCGTGGCAATCCGGCGCGCAGCTTCGAGCACATCTGCACGACATTCGCGGCGACGCGTCCGACGGCGATCAATTTGTTCTGGGCGATCGAGCGCATGCGGCGCCGGTTTGCACAGCTGCGACAGGACGCCCCCGCTGACATTCGCAGTGGCTTACTGAAGGAGGCACTGGCGATTCATCGCGAAGACATTGCCGCCAACCGCGCACTCGGCAAGCATGGCGCCACGCTGATTCCGGCCGGGGCGCAGATCCTCACCCACTGCAATGCCGGCGCGCTGGCCACCGCCGGCTACGGCACGGCTCTGGGCGTCATCCGCGCCGCCAAGGAGGCCGGCAAACACATCTCCGTAATGGCCACCGAAACCCGCCCATTCCTGCAAGGCGCGCGGCTCACGGCGTGGGAGCTGAAGAAGGAGCATATCCCGGCAACGCTGATCACCGACAGCATGGCCGGCCACTTCATGAAGATCGGCGACATTTCGTGCGTGGTCGTCGGCGCCGATCGTATCGCCGCCAACGGCGACGTCGCCAACAAGATCGGCACCTACACGCACGCGGTACTTGCCAAGCGTCACGGGATTCCGTTCTTCGTTGCGGCGCCGCTCTCCACCGTCGACCTGGCGTGCGCGGGAGGAGACGCCATTCCGATCGAGAGCCGCGCCGCGCGTGAGATCACGCACATCGGCGATCGCCAACTCGCGCCGTCCGGCATCGGAGTTGCCAACCCGGCGTTCGATGTCACGCCCCATCAACTGGTTACCGCGATCATCACCGAGCGCGGCATCGCACGGGCGCCGTTTCGCACCAGCTTGCGGCGCCTGGTGTTGGGGACACGGAGCGCGCCCCGACGGAACACGGTGGGAGCCAAAACGTAAATCGCAACGGTCCGCTGACGTCTTACGTTTTAGCGCTTAGAATCTGCGCCACCAGATCCTGATGCTCTGCATTGGGTAGCTCGCAGACACTCGGAGTGCTGTGGGGCGCGAGCTCGCGCAGCCGTGCAACGCGGTTCGCGGCAGCAGCCAGGGTCGCGGCGGGGAGGGCACCGTCGTCGACGGCTCGCGCGATTCCCGTGAACGCTTCCTCGGCACGGCTCAGCCCCTGACACACCAGCAACGCGTCGGCGCCGGCGAGCAGTGTGGCAACCGCGGCATCGCTCATCGATTGGTGGTCGGCAATGGCGCGCATCTCCAAATCGTCGCTGGCAATCACTCCGGCGAAACCGAGCTCATGGCGCAGCAGATCGGTGAGAATGGCGCGCGACAAGGTGGCGGGATGGTCGGGGTCGAGCGCCGGGTACAGCACGTGCGCGGTCATCAGCATCGGGATGGCCGTGGCAATGGCGGCGCGGAACGGCGCCAGCTCGATGCGCGCCAGCTCCTCGCGGCTGCGGCGCACGATGGGCAGCTCCACATGCGAGTCGCTCTGCGTGTCACCGTGCCCCGGAAAGTGTTTGCCGCACGGAATCACACCGCCGTCGAGCAGACCGCGCATCATCGCGATGCCCATCTCACCCACCAACGCCGGATCCGCGGCATAGGAGCGATCGCCGATGACCGGGTTCGCCGGATTGGAGTGGACGTCGAGCACCGGCGCGAAGCTCATGTCGATGCCCACACTGGCCAGCTCCAGTGCCATGGCCTTCCCGACGCGGTAGGCGATCCGAGCATCTCCCGTCCGCCCAATCGCCGCCGCCGGTGGGAACTGCGTAAACGGCGCACCCAACCGCATCACACGTCCGCCTTCGTGATCAATCGCCACCAGTGGACGCGACGACAGCGCATGCAGC
>CAZTDK010000007.1:0-25853 GCA_964611965.1 uncultured Binatia bacterium (SeqCode)
CACTTTTACGTTTTACGTTTTGCCTTCCCCTTTCCCCTTCGACCGTCTATTCGCAGTTTTTCTGATTGGTCTCGCGTGCATGCACGAGGCGCGTCAGCACTTCGTTCACTGGAGTGACGATACCGTGAGCCATGCCGCGCTGCCAGACCTGACCGTTGATGGCGTCGATCTCCGTCGCGCGGCCACGCTCCAGGTCCTGGAGCATCGACGAGCGGTGGTGAAAGGTCGACGGCAGCAGTCGGCTGTAGAACACGGAGCGATACGCCGCCGCGCTTGTCCAGGGCAGCGTCACACCTTCGGCACCGGCGACGGCGAAAGCTTCGTCGATGACTGCGTCCATGATGGCGCGGGTGTGCTCCTGCTCGCCGAGCGCGCCGTAGTGTACGCCGAGCAAGGCCCCGAGGGGATTCAGCGCGGCGTTGTAGAGCACCTTGCCCCAGAGCGCGGCGCGGATGTCGTTGCAGTATGTCGAGGGAATCCCGGCGGCGGCGAGTTGCTCCGCCCAGCGCGCCGCGAGCCCGTCGAGGTGTGTATCCGCGCCGTGGTCCGAGGCGCCGATGAGCACGGGATCGGCGTAGACGGTGACCCGAACATGTCCGGGCGCTGGCAGCGCGGCGCCGAAGATCACGCGTGCCGCTAACACGCGCGCGCTCCCGACGTGCGGCACAATGGCCTCCACATTCCCCAACCCGTTCTGCAGGGAAATCAGCACGCCATCCGCAGCCAGCAGCGGCGCCACCGCCGCGGCCATCGCCGCCGTGTCGTACGATTTGACCGTGAGCAGCACGGCGTCGAAGGGACCGTGTGCTGCGGCGAGGTTCGTTGCGAGGTGGAAGCCGCGGGTGCAATGGTCGCCCCACAGGCCATCGATGCGGAGGCCATGGGCATCGATGGCTTCGAGATGCGCGCCACGCCCGAGCAACGTCACGTCGTGCCCGGCCAGGCGCAAGAAGCCGCCGACCACGGAGCCGAGGGCGCCCGCCCCGGCCACCAACACGCGCGGGCCTGCGGTCGGCAGGCCTGCGGCCCTCGTGTGCTCTATCGACTGCTCCCCCCTTCGGGCAGCCTCAGGACAGGATTGGTCGCCAGGGGCAGCCAAGTGCGACGGGCGGCTTGTCAGAGCGTCGCTCCACGTAGTGTCATCCGGCGAGTTAAGCAAATTTGACGGTGGCGGTCAGCGGGCATAGAAGGCCGCCAGTGGGTGATCCTCGCAAGAGCGTGGCCAAAGCACCGCGAAGCGGTACGCGCATCCGTACCGGCGACGCACCGACGTCTGCCACTGTCGTACCGTTCGATGAGGGAGCCTTGCGTCTCACGCGTGGAGACTGGCTCATCTTCACCGCTGCGCTCGGCCTGCGGTTGCTCTACGTGTTGTCGATTCACCACGCGTATTTCTTCGAGCATCTGCAGACCGATGCGTTGCGCTATCAGCAATGGGCCACGCTCATCCTCGATGCGCCCGTGCCGCCGCGTCCGCCCTTCGAGCAGTCGCCGGGATATCCCTATCTGGTGGCCGCGGTATTTGCCCTCTGTGGCCGTTCGCTCATGCCGGTCGCATGCCTTCAGGCTGGCCTCGATGCGTTGACCTGCGTGTTGATTGCCGCCGCCGGACGATACTGGTTCGGCGCGCGCGCCGGTTGGATCGCCGGATCGTTGGCGGCGCTGTATGGCCCGTTCATCTACTTCAGTGCGCAGCTGCTGCCCGTCACGCCCTTCGTCTTCCTCTGCGTTGCCGCGCTCTGCGCTGCCTTGCGTGCCCGTTGGTGGCTTGCCGGCATACTCTGGGGCGCGGCACTGGTGATGCGCGCTGAGGTGGTCTTCGCGCTGCCGTTGGTCGGTCTCGACGCCTGGCGTCGTGGGCGTTGGCTGGCGCTGGCGCGCAGCGGCGCGCCGCTGATTGCGTGTGTCGCGTTCTTTGTCGGCATCAATGCGGCGTTCAGCCCGCACCTCGTTCTGCTGACCACGAGTGGCGGCGAGAACCTGTGGCTCGGCAACAATCCGCACGCCGATGGGGTCAGTCCGTTCGCTGCCGGTCCACTCGAGGCGATCGCCGAGGGTGCGCGGAGCGCCGCACACAATGATGCGGTGCTCGTCGATCAGCAGCTGCGTGGCCGCGCGTTGGCGTTCTGGCGCGCGGCGCCCGCCGCCGCGACGCGACTCCTGTTGCGGAAATTCGTATGGACATGGACCGATCGGGAGCTGCCGAACACCAGTGACATTGATTGGGAGACGGCGCACAGTTGGCTGTTTCGACCACCACTCTTCCCGGTGAGCCTCGGGATGATCCTGCCTTTTGCGCTTGCGGGCGCGCTTCTCATCGGCCACGAGCGGCGCGCGGCGAATCGCCACAGACCGGAGCTGGAGCTTCTCGGCGCGCCCCTGCTGATCGGCGTCGCCGCGTGCGTGGTCTTCTTCACCAATGCGCGGTTTCGCTTGATCATGGTGCCCTCGCTGTTGTGGCTTGCTGGAAACGCGCTCGCGCGTCTGCCGCGACTGGTACGGCAGGGCCGCGGCAACGTGCCGGCGCTTGCGCTGCTAGCGATCGGCTGCGCGGTCGGCACGCTGGCGGCCTGGGGTAATTTCGACGGCGTGCGCCACTATCGCATTCCCCAGATCAGCGTCGATACGGGTATCGTCGAGCGCGAATCCGGAGATTTTACCGGTGCGGTCCGGCATCTTCGTGAAGGGCTCGCCGACGATCCCCAAGACGGCATCGCCTGGGTGCACCTCGCCCTGGCGCTCGAGCAGGGGGGCGATGTGCGTGCGGCGTTGAACGCGTACCTCGACGGGCTGGTGGCGGCGCCTGGCGACGACGACTTGCAAACCATGGCCGGGCGGTTCTGCAACTTGCATCACCTCGATACCGCGGCATTGCATGCCTATGCGGCCGCCTCATCAAGCGAGCGGGCCGCGCTGCGACTGCGGTTGGAGCAGCAGCTGCCGACAAGGCCATAAAAGCGCATGCGGCACCTCGCGCGGCATTTTCAGCTTGATAAAGCGTCAACGAGCACGATATAGTCGGCCTCGATTCTGCGTTTTTCGACTGAGCGGAAATTCCCCGGGGGCAACAGAGGAGCGATGCGCGTGCGATATCTATTGGTAGTTGGCTTGTTGATCTTGGGAGTGACCTCCCGCGCGATAGCCGCAGAGTGTGATCCGAGTGATCCCGATCTGCTTCCGCCCAACCTCGTCGCACAGCCGCCGACGAAGGTGCGCGTCCTGCAAAGCTATAACAATCGGCGCATCATCTTCACGACCACCGTCGGCAACGTCGGCAAGGGGCCCCTGATCCTCAAGGGAGACACCGTGCAGACGCCGAGCGGCCCGGTGACGCAGGGAACACAAATCGTCTGGCGCAAGGACGGCACGACGTGCGAGCATATCGCCGGCTACTTTGTCTTTCATCCCAGCCACCATCATTGGCACGTCAACGATTTCGCCGCGTACGAGCTACGCAAGGATGATCCCTTCACGGGTCAACTCATGGCGAAGTCGGACAAGGTTTCGTTCTGTCTCATCGACATCACCTCCCTTCGTGGGTACGCGAACGCTCCGCGACAGGTCGATGCGGACTGCCTCAATCAAGAGGGTGTTCAAGGCATCTCGGTGGGCTTCGCCGACGTCTACGACAGCTTCCTCCCCGATCAGTGGATCGACGTCGACCAGGCGGGACCGAATACGGTTCCAGCCGGCGAGTACTTCCTGGTCAACGTTGCGGATCCCGACAGTCTATTGATCGAGACCAGCGACAGCCCGCAGGACAGGGCTGGTGTCGTCAGTGTGGGCGTACCGAACTTGATTGCCAGCGGCCCACCGGCGCCGACGCCGGGGCCAGGCAACCACCCGGGGCACCCACAGCACCCAACGCATCCGACGCACGTACCGGGTGGGCCACAGAGCACACCGCGGCCGGGTCCACAGCATCCGGAGCATCCACAGCACCCGACCCCTCTCCCGCGCTGAGTCGAGGCGCGGGCGAGGACAGCTCGTGGGAAGCCGTCGGCCAAGATTAGCCGTCCTCTTCCGCGCGTCCTCTATAGGGCGGGCGCCTTGCTGCTTTTCGGATTTGGGGAACTCCGAGACGCCGCACCAGCAGCCTGTGGGATGTGGCGTGCCACCGAGCAGCCTCGTATTTGCCTGCCCCTAGCGACCAATCCTGTCCTGAGGCACCCCGAAGGGGGGAGCGGTCCATAAAAAGGACGCCGGCCGCAGGCCTTGCGGTCATTCTCGCTGCAGGGCGGGGCACGCGGATGGGTTCGCTTACGGCCACGACCCCAAAACCGCTGCTCGCGCTGCACGGCCGGCCGATCATCGAGCATATCCTCGGCGGTTTGCATGACGCCGGGATTACCGACGCCGTGATCGTCACCGGCTATCGCGGCGAGCAAATCGAAACGCATTTGGGTGATGGTGCTGGCGTCGGCGTCCGTCTCTCCTACCGCCGGCAGGATATGGCGGAGGACGCGGCCCGTGGCACTGCCCGCGCCTTGCTGTTGGCGCGCGACGCGCTCGGGGAGCAGCCATTCGTGCTGACCTGGGGTGACGTGGTGATCGACCCGTCGGACTACGGCGCCTTGCTTGCCGAGTTCCGCCGCACCCCGTGCGATGTCCTGCTGACGCTCAACGAAGTGGACGACCCGTGGCGCGGTGCCGCGGTCTATGTCGATGACCACTGGCGCGTGACGCGGCTCATCGAGAAGCCGCCGCGTGGCACGTCACGCACGCGTTGGAACAACGCCGGGGTCTTCGTCTTCACCGCGCGGATCTTTCCGTATCTCGCTCGGCTGCAGCCCTCTACCCGTGGCGAGTACGAGTTGCCGCAAGCCATTGCCGCCATGATTGCCGACGGTTGCTTGGTGCGTGCGCTGCCGCTCCAGGGTTTCTGGAGCGACCTCGGCACGCCCGAAGACCTGGCCGCAGCTGAACACGCGCCTGTGGCGCGCGTCTTCTCCATGGACCGCTCCCCCCTTCGGGGAGCCTCAGGACAGGATTGGGCGCTAGGGGCCGCCACGTCCGATAGGCTGCCTGCGGCGGGCGTCAGCCAGCTTGACGCGGCCGAGCGTCGGCGTATCGATGCGCTGTGTGGGCGTTACCGGAAAATCTACGGGCGCGCCGCGGCATTCGTGGTGCGCGCGCCCGGACGCGTCAACCTTCTCGGGGAGCACACCGACTACAACGGATTGCCGGTGCTCCCGATGGCGATCGACCGGAGTGTCTTGATTGCCGGCGCGGCGCGCACCGATTCTCTGGTGAAGATCCGCAACGTCACGCCGCGGTTCCGGTCACGATCCTACACTATTGCCGAGAGCATTCCTGCGTTCCCGAGCGGTGATTGGGGCAACTACAGCAAAGCCGCGGCGCAGGCGGTCGCGGACTATTGTCATGGCGATCCATGCGGCGCCGATCTGTTGGTCGACGGCAACATCCCGAGCGCCGCCGGCTTGTCCTCGTCTTCGGCGTTGGTGGTTGCCACGACGCTTGCCCTCCTGGCTGCAAACGATGTCGACGTGCCCTACGCAACGCTGGCGGAGCGCCTGCCGGCGGCGGAGCGCTACGTCGGTACGCTGAGTGGCGGCATGGACCAAGCCGTCAGCCTGCTGGCGCAGGCGGGCCACGCCTTGCGGATCGATTTCTTCCCGTTGCGTGTGCGTACCGTGCCGCTGCCGGCGGGGTACGCCGTTGTGGTGTGCCATAGCTTGGTGGCGGCGGAAAAATCGCTTGGCGCAAAGCTGGCATACAACCGCCGGGTGATCGAGTGCCGCTTGGTGTGCCGTGTCCTGGAAGCTGCGCTAGGCAGCGGTCTGCCGCGCGATTTGCAGACGCTGGGCGATCTGGCGACTTTGTTCCCCGGCCGCCCGCTGCTCGACTTCCTGGAGTATCTGCAGCTGCCGGACCGTCCGCTCAGCGTGGCGGAGATCGCCGCGGCCATCGGCACCAGCCCCGAGCGCCTGCGCGCCGATTGCGATGTTGGGCCCGACGATGATGATTACTTCAGCCTCACGCGCCGCGCGCGCCACGTGTTTGCGGAAGCCGCACGGGTTGACCAAGCGGAGGATTGCCTGCGCCGCGGCGACGCGGTCGATTTCGGCCAACTCATGACGGCGTCGCATGCCAGCTGCCGCGACGACTATGAGATCAGCTGTCCCGAGTTGGAGGCATTGGTCATCGCCGCGATGCAGGCCGGGACTGTCGGGGCACGGCTCACCGGAGCCGGCTTCGGCGGCTGCACGGTAAATCTCGTGGCCGAGGACGACGTGCGGGTGTTTCTGCAGCGTATGGATCGCGACTTCTACGCCCCACGCCTGCCCGCCGGCGCGCACGCCGGCGACTATCGCTTCATCTTCGCGCCGCAGGCGGGCGCCAGCGTGATGCGGGTGTAGTCGCAGGGTCTACACCCGGAATGAACGGACTAAACGGATTTTCCGCGGGGTATTGCTGTTTCTCCGGAGCCGGACAGGGGTTTTGCCTGGGTCCCGTTCTTCGTGCTCTTCGCGCCCTTCGTGGTGACCTTCTTGATCCCGGCAGTCGCAACGAGGCGACGAGAACTGCGACCCGCAATGGCGTGTGGACCGCGACAATCCGCCATTGTTGGCCCAACAATGGCGTGTGGAGCGTCTGAGCCGCCCAAGACGTAGTTTCAGAGCCGCCCAAGACGTAGTTTCATCTGTTTCATTTCGGCACGTCATCCCCCGCGCAGACACCTGACTCAGGTTTCGATCAGCGATGCGCCGCGAACAGCAAGAATATCGCTTGCCGCAATGCTCGTGTTACGTGCGTGTTGTGGTCATTTACTTGACTAATAGTGGTTGTAGCATTACCCTGCTGCGCATGGCGTACGGACCGCGACTGGATGCCCCCGGCGTCCTGCATCACGTGATGGCGCGTGGCATCGAGCGGCGCGACCTCTTTCAGGACGACGTCGACCGGCGGGAGTTTCTCCTGCGGTTGGAAGCGGCACTACGCCGAACGGGAGCATCAGTGTACGCGTGGGCCTTGATTCCAAACCATGTCCATCTCCTGGTGCGCAGCGGGTGGGCCGGCGTGGGGCGCATGATGCAGGGTCTATTGGGCGGCTATGCGCGACGGTTCAACCGTCGCCATCAGCGTAGCGGGCATCTGCTGCAGAATCGGTTCAAGTCGCTGCTGGTCGAGGAGGAGCCCTACCTGCTGGAACTGGTGCGCTACATCCACCTTAACCCGGTGCGGGCGGGACTCGTCGACGCCGGCGGCGAGTTGGACCGCTATCCCTGGACAGGGCACGCGCGTTTGATGGGGGAAATGCAGAGTCCGTGGCAAGACACGACGAGCGTCCTCAATCGATTTGCAGCCACGACGGAAGATGCACGACGGCACTATCGGACCTTTGTAAGCGCGGGAGTCGCCCAGGGACGACGGCACGAGCTGAGCGAGGGCCGCCGGGTGCGTTGGCAGCCGGAAGGCTGGCAGCAGGGCCACGGCTTGGGACGCGGGCGTGAGCGGTGGGCGTTTGATGAGCGCATCCTCGGGACCGACACATTTGTGGGGCGCCTGCTGGAGCAAGTTGCAGAAGCGCCGCCCTGGCGGCCACGGCCCCGCAACCCCAGCGCCTTTGTCCGCACGCTGGCACAGCGCACTGCCGCGCACTTCGGGCTGAGCGCCTCGGATCTGCTGGGGCAGCGCTGGCGCAACACGGCGGCGCGCGCTGTCGTGTGTCATGTGGCGGTGCATCACGCGCGGCTTCCGTTGCGGGCGGTCGCGCGCGGACTCGGCGTGTCGGCGCCGACCGTGCTGCGCGGGGTACGGAGGGGCGCAAAGGTGCTCGCGGAGCGCGGCCTCAACGCCCACGATCTCCTCGGCTGATCAAACCGCGCGAAGATTTGAACGCCCATCAGTTTGGAGATGACGGCTTGAGGAGCAATGAAACAAATGATGCTACGTCTGCGTGGATCGGCTTGAGGAGAATGAAACAAATGATACTACGTCTGCGTGGATCCTGCCGAAAGATCGAAATCACGAAAGTGGGAACTGAGGGACCTTCCTCTCTTTTTCGTGCTTTCCCGCTTTCGTGTTTTCGTGATTCTCTTGGGTGCGGGCGTCAGCTCAGCATGCCGTCAACGCCGTGCTGACGGCTTTGATGATCTCGTCGACACTGACCTGTCCATCGCCGTTGGTGTCCAAGCTGAGGCAGGTGGTCAGCGACGCGGTGCCGAGGGCGATGTCGACGCCGCTGATGAGCTCATCGACGCTGACGGTGCCATTGTGATCGCAGTCGCCGCCGCAAGCGCCGGGCGGATCGTAGGGATCGGCCGGATCTGTTCCAGCATCGAGCTCGTCGCGATCGAAAATGCCATCACCGTCGCGATCGAGCGCCATGCGCATGCCCGACCCCGGCGGCGCGCAGGTGTAGGTCAGCTCTTGCCCGGTGGTCGTGGCGCGCGCGCGTAACCCGCCGTCGGTCAATCCCGACTCTGCGGCGCGATCGCTTTGGAATGTGCCGCTGGCGGGGTTGAGCAGATACCCACGCGCCTCGCCGTTGAATACGCCTCTGACGACCAGATCGCACTCCTTGGCGCCGGGCTGTCCCACCAGAGTGAAATCCGTCATGGCCCGCGCGATCATCAGATCAACGCGTGCGTCCACCGTGGCGCTGCTGCTACCGGTCAAAGTGACCTGCTGGCCGACGATCGGTGCAAAAGTGGTGTCATAGGCGAGGATGAATTGCTCCAACCCGTCGCGCGCCGCGTCGTCGATCGAGAACACCCCGGCGTGCAGGAAATCCCCCACCGTGCCGCTGCTGCCGTCGTGCAGGAAGCCGAAGCCGCGCACCTGGTCACCTTGGAATTGCCGGTTCGCCGGCGCCGGCTGAGCGAAGGCGACACTGGGCGTGCCGAACATGCCGACCTTTTCATAGGCGTTGTTGAGATGCGCGATCTTGAACTCCTGCGTTTCGGTTTCGAAGGTGGTCTCGCCTTTGGTGCCGAAGAAACCCTGTGACGGGTCCAATACGTGGCAGCCGTTGCAGTTGGTGATCGCGTCGGTCACCGGCTGGTTGAAATAAACGTCGCGGCCGTGTGCTTGCGCGGGTGTGAGTTGATTGTCGAGACTGCGGATCGGATTCGGTGGCGCCGTGATTTGCAGGGCAAAGGTGGCGAAGGCTTGCATGTCGGCATCGCTGAGCTGGCCTTCGTCGCGGCCCAACAGGCTGTCGAAGGCGACATTGAAGGCTTCGAAGGCGAGCTGCGTATCGAGCGCATTCGGATCGCCCGGGAAGGTCCCGCCGGTGCGGTCGCCGCGCCAGTGCATGGGGCCGTGGTGCGCCATGCCACGCAACGTCTGCGTGGTCATCGGTCCCTTCAACGGATGAAACGGCGCCGCGCTGCCGACCGGCCCCGGTGGATTCGGACTGTCCTTTACCGTGTCATCAGGATTCCCGAGATCCCAGCCCAGGCTGTCGAAGTCGCCGAAGACGTGGCAGCTCGAGCACGAGGCCTCGCCGTTGCTCGAGGTGAAGCGGGCGTCATAGAGGATGCGGCGCCCGTCAGTCACCTGCGGCGGTTCGGGGTTGTGCAATGGATGCTGCGCGATCTCGGTCCGCGTCGCCGTGTCGATCACCTTGACCGCGTTGTCGAAGCGGGTGAGCACGTAGAGGCGGGCGTTGGCCTCGTCGAGCGCCAGGCCGGAGGGACCGCCGCCGCTCACCTCGATATGGTCTACGGGGCGGGGGGTAAAGGTGTCGTCCTCGAGTTGGCCAGCGTCAAACCTGCCCACGGCGCTCGAGCCGAAGGCCGCGAGGTAGAGCGTGCCATCGTGCGCCAGCACCATGTCGAGCGGGGTGGCCAGGCTGGCCGCTTTGACACTCGCAGGCATCGGCGTGGTGCGGTAGCCCTGCGGCAGCGCGTCGATATGTTTGTTGAGGTGGCGCGATACCACGCTGCCGCCGTCGATGATCGCGATGCGCGCCTCGTGCAAGTGGCCACGCACGGTGGTTGCGGTGTTGCCGGGGCCTTCGAAGCGCACCTCGTTGCGCGCCTCGGTGTTGCTGACGTAGAGCTTGCCGTTCGAAGGGTTGACGATCATGTTGAACAGCACGGTTCCGACGTGCGCGAACGCGTCGGTTTGGGCCGGCGGGTTGGCCAGCGCGTCGATCTTGAACACGTCACGATCCGGGAGAGTGAAGCGCACCGCATTCGTCCAGTTGCGGCCAAGTTGATCTTCCCAGAGATTGTCGTCGCGGTTGAACTTGACGATCAGACCGGTCTCGGGGCCGCGAACGTTCTCGACGTTGAAATTCGGCGCCGGAAGGCCTCCCGGCACACGCCCGCCCGGCAGGCCGCCCGGGACTTGAACGCCGTCGAGGGCGCATGACCCAACGTTCGCGCCGCCGTCACACACCGCTCCTTCGGCGACGCTCGCCGTCTGGTTGCCGGAATGGAAAATGGCGGCGTACACCGTGTGGCCATCAGGGGTTGCTGCCAGCGCGCGCGGTGTGTCGCCGAAGAGCTCGATGATCTTCTCGGGTTCGCTCCCCGGCGTCGTGGTTGTATTGAAGACCCAGACGAGGGCGCGCGGTGTTCCCGGGGTCGTGAGATCGGCGCGCACGGAGGCCGGCAGGTTTTGGCCGCGGCGTGCGGTGGTGATGAAGGCGCGGCTGAAGCCGCCGCCAGGATCGGGCGGTCCCGCGAACACGATGTCGCGCGGTTCGTCGCCGACGAGCAAGGTGCGCACGACGTGCGGCGGCGTCGCGCCGGCGTCGACGATGCTGACACTGTCGGACAAGTGGTTGACCACCCACACCTCGGTGTTGGTGCGCGCCGCCACGGCCACCGGTTCGAGGCCGACCGGAACCGAGCTCGCGTGCGTCAGGGTACCGCCGTTGACCGTGAAGATCTCGAGTTGGCCGTCAGGCGTGTTCACGGCAAATAGCCGGCTCCCATCGGGAGACAACGCCAGTGGCCTGACCTGACCGCTTTCAAAGGTGACGAACGACCCGGCCGCTGGCTGTGCGAGCCAAGCAGTCAGCAGCAGCGCTGCAAGGCAGCGTGTCATTGCCCTCATTCCCATCTCTCCTCAGGAGGCCGGATTGAGTCAATCACGGTTGCGGCGATGTTGCATCCTGGAAATCGCTGGGGGTGGCCACAGAATCAGCGCAAGAAGAATAAGCGCGGTAGCACGGATGACATAAACCCACTTCACTACGAAGGACACGAAGAGCACGAAGAAGAAATGGATGTCATTATTCAAGAATAGACCGAACATCCGATGAGGTTGGCCGGCAACGCCAGAGATTTGTTTGGTCTCCGTTCTTCGTGATCTTCGTGACCTTCGTGGTGACTCTTCTGTTCGTGGTGAATATTCTGTTTGAGCCGGGCTGGTTCATTCTCGCCCTTTTGGGGTCGCATGATACACCGACTGCTCGCCTTCCTGGTCGCGCTCGGCCTTCCCGGTGGCGCGCAGATATTCGAGGTGTGCCAGGGTCTCGAAGGTCGCGGGTATTTGCACTGTAAAGGGTGCGTCGATGCCGAAAGCGAAGGCCTCGCTCGCCACCTCGTATGCGGTGCGCGGCCGGGCGCGCACGATGTCGAGCATCTCCTGCATGCGGTAGTGATGGTGTTGAATGATCTGATTGGCGCGGTGGCGGTGATCCTGAAACACGCCGCCATGAGCCGGGAGCACCAGGGCCACGTCGAAACCCTGTACCTTGCGCTGCGAGTCGAGGAAGTCCGCCAGCGGGTTGGTCGGGCCGCCCGGAAAGACGCCGACATGCGGCGTAATCTTTGGCAGCAGATGATCGCCGACGATCATGACGCGTTGCTGCCGCAGGTACATCACGCAGTGGCCCGGCGTGTGGCCCGGCGTGCCGATCACCTGGATCTCGAAGTCACCGACGCGCACGCAATCGCCGTCGGCGATGAAGTAGTCGGGAACGACCGGGTCGTAGAGCTGGGCCCAAAACTCGCCGGGTGACGGCACCTTCACGATGCGCTGCAAGGGCACCCCGTGTTGTAGGAAAAACTGCAGGCCTTCCTCACTGCGCCGTCCCGGAAGATAGTGCGTCGATGCATCGTACTCGGCCTGGCTGAGGTACACCGCCGCGCCGGTCAGCGCCTTGAACGTCTTCGACGTCCCGAAGTGGTCCGGGTGATGGTGCGTGCAGATGATCTTGGTGATCTGTTCCGGCCGGCAGCCAACCTGCTTGAGGATTTCCTGAAACGTCGCAATGTTTTCCGGCGTGTTGATGCCGGTATCGATCAAGGCCCACTCGTTGCGGCTGTGCAGTAAGGTGACATTGACGATGGTCGGCCGCATCGGCAGCGGCAGATGGGCGACGAAAATGCCGGGAAGAACTTCGCGAACCTTGGCGTCAGTCATGGCTGTTGCAAATCCATCGAGACGACAGACAACAGATCCCTCTTCATCTGTCGTCTGAGGTCTGTCGTCTGTTGTCTGTTCCTATTCATGCAGCCGATCCTGCACGGCGAACGACAGCGAGATCTTGACGCGCCACTGTGCCACTCCACCGCCGTCCACGGTCGCTGTGATGTCGAGGACGCGCAGATGGCGAATGTTTTCGATCGTGACCGCGGCGCGCGACACCGCGAGATTGACCGCGTCTTCGATGCTGTTCGCCGACGTTCCGGTCAGCTCGATGCTCTTCTCGACCATGGCATGCCTCCGATGCTTCGAGGCACCGTAAGGGAGGGGGTACTTCCAGTCAAGGTGACGTCGAACCACATCACCCGGTTGACGAAACGGATCCCGAGGCGACCGCCTGCCCGCGTTCCAATCCAGCTCACGAGCTTCCGCGCAGCACGCCCTCTGCATTCAGCGCGCTGCACGTGGCGGCAATCGCCGCGTCCACTGTGGTCGCCAGCCGATCGATTTCTTTCTCCGTGATGATCAGCGGTGGACACACGACGATGGTATCGACGCTGGCGCGGACGATGACCCCACGCTGCACCGTTGCGTTGCGGATGCGCGCCGGGATACCGAGCGCGGGTGGCAGCGACGCCTTGGTGGCCTTGTCGCGCACCAACTCGATCGCGCCCATGAGGCCGGCGGTACGCACTTCGCCGACGATGGCGTGACGGGTCAATGTGCCGAGCGCGCGGGCGAAGTAGGGAGCCAGCTTGCGGGCGCGGGCGACCAGGTGCTCGCGTTCGATGATGTCGAGGTTGGCAAGGGCCGCGGCACAGACCACGGGATGGCCCGAGTAGGTGAAGCCGTGGTGCAACGCGAAGTCCGGGCCGGCGTCGATGAGTGTTTGGTACATCGACTCCTGCATGATCACGCCACCCAGCGGCAGGTAGCCGCTGGTGACGCCCTTGGCGAATGAGATCATGTTGGGGATGGCCTTCCAGCGCTCGATGCCGAAGTTGTGCCCGAGGCGGCCGAAACCGGTGATGACTTCGTCGGCGACGAACAGCACCTCGTGCTTGTCGCAGATGGCGCGGATGCGCTCGAAGTAGCCGGGCGGAGGAACGATGACGCCACCGACGCCTTGCACCGGCTCGGCGATGAATGCGCCGATGGTGTCGGCGCCGTCGCGCTGGATGATGCGTTCGAGCTCGTCGGCGCAGGCGATGCCACAGTCCGGATACGTGCGCTGGAGCTCGCAGCGGTAACAGAACGGCCGGGCCATGCGCACGACGCCTGCGAGCAGCGGCTCGTAGTACTGGTGAAAGTAGGGCAACCCCGTGAGGCTGGCGGCGCCGGTCGACGAGCCGTGGTAGGCGCGATTGAGCGCCACGATCCCGATCTTGTCCGGACGCTGCCGCAGACGCCAATAGAGGCGCACCAGGCGGATGACCGTCTCGTTGGCTTCCGAGCCACCCGAGGTAAACACCACCCGCGCGAGCCCTTTCGGTGCCAGCCGGGCAATGCGCGCGGCCAGGCGCTCCGCGGGCTCTGAAGAAAAGCCCAGGAGCGTCGGCGCGTATTCAAGACGGCGCATCTGCGCGGCCACGGCGCGGCGGATCTCGGAACGTCCGTGCCCGACGGTGACGTTCCAGAGCGAAGCGAGGCCGTCGAGGTATTTGCGGCCGCTGGCATCCCACACGTAGACGCCTTTACCCTTCACCAGCTGCAGGGTGCCCTGCTGCTCGATGGATGCGGGCGAAGCGAACCCGCAGATGAGGTGTCGGCCGGCGGGTGCCGCGCGCCGCGTGCGCACCGGCTTCGCGCGGCGCGCCGACACGAGCAGCCTGTCGGACTTGGCAGACACTAGCGACCGACGGGAGCGGTCCATAGAAGAGACGCCTTCCGAATCGCCCTAAGAGAATGGAAAACAGGAAACCGAAAACAGGAAACGGAGAACGGGCAAACGGGGCGAATGGTCCGTTGACCAATTTTGATTTCCGGTTTCGTGTTTCCGGTTTTCCATTTTCTTCTTCCGACAAAGTCCGACAGGCCCTACGGGGCTGCCGCCGCCGCGGGCATCGTTGCGGCCGCTATCGTCCGCCCCGCGTAAAGGCCGAAGTCACAGGTTGCGGCGAACACCAGCAAGGCCACCACCGCGCCTACGATTAGAAGATCGACTAAGCTCAAACCCCGCATCGTGTTGCCTCCGCGCTGGGCTTACATCAGAACCGCTCGCGAGACAAAGGTGAGCAGGCCCAATGCCAGTGAGTTGAGGATCGTTCGCGATGGCAGCCACCCTTCGGAGAGCCTCAGGGCAGGATTGGTCGCTGCGAGCTTCCAAGTCCGACAGGCTGCTAGGGTCCCGGCGCATTCACGTGTCGAGACAGCGGGCCCGATGAGCGGCGTCAGCTGTTTGGCGAGCTCCAATTGTGCGGGGGCTGTTTCGGAAAACTTGGCCGTGGTAGGGTGCATGCCGCGATGGCCGGACGGGCCAGAGAGAAAGCCAGGTGCGGGGATGGTCATATTGAGAGTGGTTGCTCGCGCAACGGTCGTGGCGCTGGGCGTCGTTGTCGCGGTGAGCATGAACGTGCCTGTGGCCCAGGCGGCGAAAGCGAAGCACGCGGGAAAGCAGGCGCCGGCCGCGCCGGTCGTGCCTGCCCTCGAGCCCAAGGCCATCGAGCTGCTCAAGGCTATGAGCGCTCGCCTGGCCGCGGCGCGCACGCTGAGCTTCACCGCCGTCAGCAGCTATGAAAGCCCCAGCCGTTTGGGGCCGCCGCTCGTCTACACCACAGTTTCCGAGGTGAGCCTGCAGCGTCCCGACAAGCTCCGCGTGATTACGCCCGGCGACGGCCCGGCTTCGGAGTTCTACTACGACGGCAAAATGATGATGGCCTTTGCACCGGCCGAGAACCTCGTCGCCGTGGCCGCGGCCCCGCCGACGATCGACGAGGTCCTGAAAGCGGCCTATGACTCGGCGGCGATCTACTTCCCCTTCAGCGATGTCATCGTCGCCGATCCGTACAAGGACATTGCCGACGACCTCGTACGCGCATTCTACATCGGGCAGTCGCATGTCGTGGGTGGAACAACGACGGACATGGTGGCGGTTGTGGGGAACGGCGTATTTGCCCAGATCTGGATCGGTGCCGACGACGCGCTGCCGCGCCAGATTCGCGCCGTCTATGCCAACGATCTGGCGAAGCTGCGGCAGCAGGTGGAGTTCTCCGATTGGCATCTGGACCGCCAGTTCTCTGATGACGCGTTTACGTCCGCGCGTGCCAGCAGCGCGCCACACATCCAGTTTGCCCGCCCTGATCCGCAGCCTCCCTCGGACGCCACGGCCCCGAAAAAAGGAAAGTCCTCCAAGCGCAACGCAGCGAAGAGTCAGTAGTCAGGAGCGGGCATCATGAAGAAGGTTTTGACGAAAGCGATCGTCATCGGCGTCGCCAGTGTTCTAATCAGCAGCTTTCCTTGCCGGCCGGCTGCAGCCTGGTATCACGCCGGTGCTGCCGGCACGGCCTCCGGCGGTGGCGGCTCGTGGAGTGCGCACGGCTATCGCGGCGGCTCCGCATCGGGCAGCGGCGGCTCGTGGAGCGGCACGGGGTACCGCGGCAGCACGGCGTCCGGCAGTAATGGCTCGTGGAGCGGGACCGGCTACCGCGGCGGGACGGCCTCCGGCGGTGGGGGCTCGTGGAGCGGCACCGGCTATCGTGGCGGAACCGCCTCCGGCAGCGACGGATCGTGGCATGCGAACGGCGCGTCCGGTGGCACCGCCTCCGGTGGCGGCGGCTATTGGCACGGGACTACGGCCTCCGGGACCACCGTCTACGGGAGTACGTATGGTCACTACTACGGTGGAACCTACACGACGTATCATCCACCCACCACAGTGAACTACTATGGGTCCGGATGTTATGACTGCGGTGGCTGGTCCACCGCCGGCGCCGCCGCCGTGGGGGTTGCCGCCGGTGTCGCTATCGGCGCGGCCAGTGCCAATGCCGCTAACGCCAATGCCTACGCCGCTGGTGTTGCCGCCGGCAGCGCCTATGCGATGGGCGCGATCTACCCGAGCCTGCCCGTCGGCTGCGTCTATTCTCCGTTTGGAGGTTTGACCTACTACAACTGCTCCGGAGCATGGTTCAGCCCCTCGTACGGCGCGAACGGACTGTACTATCGCGTCGTTCCGGTACCGTACTGAGCGCTCACTGCTTGCGGAAATTTCAACGCTCGAATTCGCAGTTGGGATTACAGCCTGTCGGACTTGGCAGTGGGTAGCGACCAACGGGAGCGGGCCAAAGAAAAGACGCCGGCCGCAGGCCCCTAGGAGGTGAGGTGATGCGATTCGAATCTCGCGAAGGTATGCGCGTGCTGCTGGGTATCGTCCTCGCGCTCATGACCGGACTTCCGGCGTTCGCTGCGAACCCCGAGCGTGACGCCTACTTCGGCGAAACCCACGTCCACACGAGCTGGTCGCTCGACGCGTTTGCTATCGGAAACGTCCTCACCAATCCCGGCGACGCGTACAAATACTTCAAGGGCGAGACGATCAAGCACCCACTCGGCTACGACGTGAAGATCGACACGCCGCTCGACTGGGCGGGCGTTACTGACCATTCCGAGTACTCGGGCGTGGTCAATCTGGCGAACGAGCCGGGCTCCGCGGTCAGCAAGATCCCCGCGGCGGCACCCCTGATCCTGAAGGCCAGGACCAAGGAGGAAATGGAGCGGGTTGCCCTCTACGCCATCAACACCCTCGTCGCCGGACCGCCCGTCAAAGCGCTGATGTCGCCGGAAATCGCCGGCACGGTTTGGAAGCGCAACGTCGCGCTCGCCGACCAGGCGAATGAGCCCGGAAAGTTTACGGCGTTCTGCTCGTACGAGTGGACGTCGATGCCGAACAACATGAACCTGCACCGCAACATTTTCTTCCGGGACTGCGCCAAGGTCCCGGCGATGCCGTTCAGCGCTCTCGACTCGTTCCAGCCCGTCGACCTCTGGAACTGGATGGACGTACAGCGAAAGGCCGGGAACGATCTGCTGGCCATTTCGCACAACGCCAATCTCTCTGATGGCCGCATGTTCCCGACCGACGTCGACATCAACGGGCGCCCGATCGATGCTGCCTATGCTGCGTCGCGCGACCGGAACGAGCGCTTGATCGAGATCAAGCAGCTGAAGGGGACATCGGAGACACACCCGCTCCTCTCGCCCAACGACGAGTTCGCCAGCTTCGAGATCATGTCGGTCCTGCTGGGCAATCCGCCGGGCCGCATCCCGCACATCGTCGGCAGCTACGCCCGGCAGGCCCTCAAGGATGGCCTCACCATGCAGGACACCGAGGGATTCAATCCCTACAAGTTCGGCTTCGGGGCCGCGTCCGACTCGCACAACACCGCCGTCCCCTACCGGCAGGACAACTTCTTCGGCGGTCACTCCTTCACGGATGGGACGATCGAGGCGCGCATGTCCGGCACTCTGGTCGGCGGAATGTTCGACGCGCGCACCGAAGGCACCGGAGGGTTGACCGGCGTCTGGGCCGAGGAGAACACGCGCGCCTCGCTGTTTGACGCCATGCAACGCAAGGAGACCTTCGCCGTCACCGGGCCGCACATCAAGGTGCGTCTGTTTGGAGGGTGGGAGTACACCGCCGACACGCTGGCGGACAAAGACTGGGTCAAGACCGGTTATGCGAAGGGCGTCCCGATGGGCGGTGATTTGGCGCCGGCGACTGGCAAGGCGCCAACGTTCATGGTCTGGGCCGTGAAAGATCCCACCTCCGGCAATCTCGATCGCATCCAGATCGTCAAGGGTTGGACGAAGAGCGGCCAGAGCTTCGAGAAGATCTTCGACGTCGCCTGGGCGGGCGATCGCAAGCCCGACAAGTGGACCGGTGTCGTTCCGCCGATCGGCAGCACGGTGGACGTCGAGCAGGCGACCTACACGAACACGATCGGATCGGTCGAGCTGAAGACGGTGTGGACCGATCCCGAGTTCGATCCGAGCCTGCACGCCTTCTACTACGCCCGCGTGCTCGAGATCCCGACACCACGCTGGACCACGATCCAGGCAGCGAAACTCGGCATCGCGCCTCCCGACGTCGTGGCGGCGACCCTCCAGGAGCGGGCGTGGAGCTCGCCGATCTGGTACACGCCGAGCGCCGAGGCCCGCAAGACCGCGAAGCCCGGCACCACCGTGGCTGATCTCAAGAAGCAAGGCGCCGTGGCGCTCAACGACGATCAGCTGAAAAAGCTCATCGTGGAGAGGTCCGTCTGGCTGCAGAACACGGTGACCAACGAAAAGTACATGATCATCTACGGCGGGCTGGGCAAGGGCCCAGGCGCCAAGCCACTCACACCCGCCGAGCCCGGTTACGTTACCCAGCGCCTTCCCGTCAATCAGGGCGAGTTCCAGGTGCGCTACGTGGAAAGGAAGGTGGCGATGCAGAGCCTGACCGGCGACGCGTTCGACGCCAGCTATCTCGGCAGCTCCCGGACATACAACATTCACGACGGGAAGGTTGTCACCGAGCTCGAAGGCACGCCGATCGAGGTCGCCGTCTACAAGCTGGGTGACAAGTACCTCGGTGCGCGCAGCAACGAGTTCGGCTACGCCAACTACGAGATCATCCCGGCAGTGGCGGAGCTGAACCCCTTGCGCTGAGCCGCGATGGCTGGGCGATTGCTGCGAGAGCCGTTGCTGCAGTTCCTGTTCTTCGGGCTGCTGCTGTTCACCGGCTATCACCTGCTGAACCGGCATCCCGACCCGCGCGAGCAGCCTGAGCGCATCGAGCTCACTGCCGACGATCTGCAGCAGATCCGCATCGCTTGGCTGGCGCAGGGACGCTCCGAGCTGACCTCCGAGGAGATGCAGAGCCTCGTCGACGCCAAGGTGCGTGAAGAGATCCTCTACCGCGAGGCGCTGGCGCTCGGTCTCGACAAGGGTGACACGATCGTCAAGCGCCGGATGGCGCAGAAGATGGAGTTCCTCTTCGAGGACGTGGCGGCCCTGCGCGAGCCCACAGCCGACGAGCTCAAGGTGTGGTTCGAGAAGAGCTCGGAGCGCTTCAGGCTGCCGGCACGGGCCACGTTCCGTCATCTCTACTTCTCCCCCGATCGGCGGGGATCGCGGGCGCGCGTGGATGCGGCGCAGGGGCTGGAGAAGCTGGCCGGTCAAGCTGCAGACGCGCCGGAGACCATGGCGCTCGCCGATCGCTTCATGTTCCAGGACTACTACGCCGATCGCTCGTTCGACGACGTGGCCAAGACGTTCGGTCCACCCTTCGCGCGGGCGCTCTTCCAAGTCACGCCGGGCTCCTGGGCCGGTCCGATCGAGTCCGGTTACGGCTGGCATCTCGTGTGGGTCGATGCGCTGACGCCCGCGCGTGTGCCGCCCTTCGACGAGGTGGAGGCGGACGTCAAGACGGGATGGGTCGAGGAACAGCGCGCCCAGATCCGCCAGCGGGCGTTCGATGCGATGCGCGGACGCTACCAGGTCGTCATGCCGAAGGATCTGAACGCGACGGATGTCGCCGCCTTGCCGGGGCCTGCGGCCGGCGTCTTTGCTATGGACCGCTCCCCCCTTCGGGGAGCCTCAGGGCAGGATTGGTCGCTAGGGGCTGCCAAGTCCGACAGGCGGCTAGGGCCTGAGATCCCCGCGCTTGCGGACGTCGCTCCAGAATGAGCGGCGGGCTGACCATGAAATCGGCGTCGCTCGTCTGTGGCCTGCTCGCATTACTCGCGCGTGGCGTGTGGGCGCACGAGGCGCGCCCGGCGTACTTGGAGATCAAAGAGACGGCCCCCGGCCGATATGACCTCCTGTGGCGCACGCCGGTCCTCTCCGGCATGCGCCTGCCGGTGGCGCTGAGACTCCCCGCCGGCGTGCGCAACGTCACGGAGCCCGCGGTCCGCGAGCTGTCCGACTCGCTGGTTGAGCGCCGCGTGATCGAGGCGGCGAACGGCACGCTCGCCGGAGCCCACATCGACTTCGTCGGGCTGCAGGGCACGATCACCGATGTATTGGTGCGCGTGCAGTTCGGCGACGGCACATCGTCGACCACGTTGGTACGGGCCTCGCAACCCTGGGTGGAGATCACCGCCGCGAGCGGGCCGCTCGCGGTGATGGGCGCCTATCTCACCCACGGACTCGAGCACATCCTCTTCGGCTTCGACCATCTGCTCTTCGTCCTGGCCCTGATCCTGATTGTCCGGAACGGCCGGGTTCTGCTCTGGACCATCACCGCGTTTACGCTCGCGCACTCGATCACGCTCGGGCTCGCAACCCTCGGCCTGGTGCGCCTGCCCGGTCCGCCAGTCGAGGCGACGATCGCGCTCAGCATCCTGCTCCTGGCCGTCGAGATCGTGCACATGGAGCGCGGCTGGATCGGGCTCACGGCGCGATGGCCGTGGGTGGTGGCGTTTTCGTTCGGGCTGCTACACGGCTTCGGGTTTGCGAGCGCGCTCGCCGACATCGGGCTCCCACAGGGGGACATCCCGCTCGCGCTGTTCGCCTTCAACGTCGGGGTCGAATGCGGGCAACTGGTATTCGTGGCCGCAGTGCTGAGCGTGGTGGCGCTGGCGAAGCACGTCGGGGTGGGGCTCCGCCTGCAGCGCTATGCGCCGCGGATGGCGCCCTACGCCATCGGCACCCTCGCGGCGTTCTGGTTCTTCCAGCGCCTGGCGAGATTCTGACTGTGGGTTCGCATGGGGTGGCGAGAGATGGCAAAAGAGCGTGATTCAGCGGTGCGCGAGTCCGCCACTCAAGATATCGAAGGGGGATGATAAAATGGAGACCGAGTATATGGGGCGTGAGTGGAGGGCGAAGCTCGGCTCTCTGAGAATGGTCCACATAGGTCTGCTTGCCGCAGCCCTTGTGAGCGGCTGCGCCTCGACCAAGGTCACCGACCGCCAGCAACTCGTAACCGGGCAACTGCCGCGGCCCAATGAGATTTGGGTGTACGACTTCGCCGCCAGCGCCGCCGATGTTCCGGCCGGCTCCGCGTTTGCCGGCCAGGCTGCCGATGCGTCGCAAACTCCCGAGGAGATCGCGACCGGCCAGCAGTTGGGCGCCGAAATTGCGTCGCAGTTGGTCCAGCAGATTCAAAGCATGGGCATGCCGGCGGCGCGAGCGGGTGCGGGAACGATGCCGCAGATCAACGACATTGTGATCCGCGGCTATCTCGTGTCCGTTCACGAGGGCAGTACCGCCGAGCGCGTCGCCATCGGATTCGGTGCCGGGGCGTCCTCGTTGAAGACGGCGGTGGAAGGCTTCCAGATGACCGCGCAGGGGCTGCGCAAACTCGGATCCGGCAGCGTCGATGCCGGCGGCGGGAAATCCCCGGGCGCGGCCTTGGGAGTTGTCGGCCTCATTGCAACCGCCAATCCGGCGGGACTGATCATTAGCGGTGGGATGAAGGTGTACGGCGAGGCGAGTGGCAGCAGCAAAGTTGAGGGCCGAGCCAAGGCGACCGCCAAGGAAATCGCCGATGTGCTCAAGCAGCGATTCCAGCAACAGGGGTGGATCCAATGAGTCACCGATCCGGGTTCTCGGTCTGCTGCTCGTGCGCCGGAGCGGGCGTCGTGGCTGCGCTCATCTGCATCCCCACCAGGCGGGCGACGAGAATCGCTAGATAGAACTGTCCGGTAATCCCTTCCGCGACCGCCGCGTAACGCGCCGGCAAGGTGAGCGGCGTGATGTCGCCGAAACCGATGGTCGAGAGTGTCGTCAGGCTGAAGTAGATGAAAATCGGAAACATGTGCTGCTCGTCGACTCCGGGACCGCCTCCGAAGCTGAACGCCTCCAGGTGGCGCGTGTAGATCACGATGTACAAAAGTCCCCAACTCAGCCCGAGCAGCAGGTAGATCGAGATCGACATGCTAATGGTCTCGCTGGTTATCTGCCGCTGCTTCAGCAGGCTGCGCAGTTGGCTCCATGTCACGTAGGCGAAGAACAGCAGCCACGACGCCGACCCCACCACGATGATCCATGGTCTGGGGGCGAAGAACAGCCACAGGCGCTCGGCGACTGCCGGCACGGCGAGCGCCCAGCCGACGAAGGCTCTGCGTCGCCGCTGCGCCAAGAGCTGGGTTCGTTCGCCCACCAGATCGTCGATCTGGATGGTGAGCAGAGCAGCGAGCAGCACGAGGAGCATCGCGAGGCTGAAGAGGATCGCGCCAGCGCCGGTGTCGCCGAGAAACGGCCGCACGGCGAACAAGGTCACGATTGCGATCAGGAGGGCGGTGTGTCGCCGCGCGCGCAAGTCATGGCGAATCGCCTGTAGCCGTCGCATCAGAACACCGCCAAACCGACGGGTTGGTCCAAATCGTTGCAGCCCTTCTCTACTGTGCCCATCGAGTGAGGCCTCCCCTTCCGTGACGCAGCATACGCTTTTCTTGCCGGGACGCGGAAGTACATGGCGGCACTGACGGAAAGAGCGAGAAATTTTCCTCTTGGAGTTGGTTGACCTGAAACGTCGCCCGGAGTACTGCGCGTGGCACGGAGAATGACGATGGATTCCTCGACTCGGCGGCGCTGTGCCAGCGTGAGCATCTTCAGGGGCTGGATCACCTTCGCGGCTGTTGTTGTGGTCGTGAGTCTCCGGTTGCTGACCACTCCCGGCGTGGCTGCCGGGCAAACGTGCGCCGCAGACGGCGACTGTGGAAAGTTCGGCGCCTGCATCAACGGGACGTGCTGCAAGCCGAGCGATTTCGCGAACCGCTGTGGCGGCAAGTGTGGCGTCAAGTGTCCGGACGCCAGCGTGTGTGCGCACAACGGCGACTGCCAGACCGGCGTGTGTTCCGGCAAACGCTGCTGTGGTCCGGCGTGCAACGGTAATTGCTCGAACAGCTGCCGTGACGGGCAAGGATGCAGCAGCGGCGCCGATTGTTCTCACTTTGCCTGCGTGAACGCCAAGTGTTGCACGCCGAGCGACGCCAGCAATCAATGTGGTGGCACGTGTGGCGCCAAGTGCCCGGACGCCGGCATCTGCCGCACCAACAGCGACTGCCAGAACGGTGCCTGTTCGGGCGGCCGGTGCTGCGGCCCCGCCTGCAACGGCAACTGCGCGAATCACTGCCGCGACGGCCAGGGCTGCACCACCAACGACGATTGCAAGAGCTTCGCCTGCGCCACCGGCACCTGCTGCGCGCCCAGCGACATCAGCAACCTCTGCGGCGGTGACTGCGCGAGTCAATGCGCCGACGGCGGCGTGTGCAACCGGGGGCACGACTGCCAGAGCGGGAGCTGCCAGAACGGCACGTGCGTGGCGGCCGCGCCAGCCAAGAAGCATCCGGCCTGGAAGTAAACGTTCGCTCCTGGGGACGTGTCGCCCTCCGTCCCCGAAGATTCGAACTGGTCTGTTGCGATACCGCTACCGGCGGGACCGCTGGGCCGCTGAAACCTATGCCCCTGGCCACCTTCGTGGGAAATGCGGTGTTCCGGCACCGGCACACGCGTGGCTCCCGCCGCGCGTCCCGTGACGCTTGACGCGGCCTTTGTGCACGCCATATACACGGGTCAATCTGGCCGGAGGATATGACGCCATCCATTGCCACCACGGACCTGACGGCCACGGGTATGCGGAAGACCTCGAGGGGAGAGCGGTATGCGGCGCGCGCGGTGGCAGCGATCTCATCCGGCGCCGGCCTGTACGCCTGCGATCCGGTGATCAACCTCGCAGGGGCGAACTTTCCGGCCTGGCTGTTCTGCGTGGTGGCGGGCGTCGTGCTGGCGGCGCTGTGCCGTCTCCTGTTCATCGCGCTCGGCATCGACCAGCACCTGTGGCTGGCCGCGCTGGTGTATGTGAGCCTGGCGGTGCTGATCTCCAGCCTGGTCTACGTGATCTGCTTCAACCGCTTCTGAGGCTGATCGGATGCCGCCCGCCGCCAGCGAACGAGGGGAGCGCGTTCGCCGCGTCGCCGGCGCGGTCGTGAGTGTGGCGATCATCGCCGGCGCCGTCGTCGCCGGCCTCTATGCCGCGCGCCAGTACTACGTCTATCCGCGCACCGACGACGCCTACGTGCGAGCCAACACAGTCGGGATCGCGCCGCACGTGAGCGGCCCGATCGTCGATTTGCCGGTGGTCGACAACCAACGGGTGGCCGCCGGTGCCCTACTGTTCGAGATCGACCCGCGGCCCTATCAGCACGCGCTCGACAAGCTCGAGGCGCAGCTCGTGCTGACCCAGCTCGAGGTGCAGGCCTACGACGATGCGATCGCTGCTGCGCGCGCCGAGCAGAGCCGCCATGAGGCCGACGCCGCCTATGCCCGGCAGTACCTGAAGCGCATCGAGCCGCTGCTCGACAAACACTTCGTCACCGCGAACGACGTGTACAATGCGCGCGCCCAGGTGGAGGCGCAGGACGCGGCGGTGCGCAACGCCGAATCCGAGGTGAAGCGCGCGCAAAGCCAGCTCGGCCAGCACGGCGACATCAACGCGCGTCTCAAGGCCGCCGAGGCCGAAGTCGCCGACGCCAAGCTCAACGTCGACTACTGCTCGGTGCGTGCGCCGTTCGACGGCTACGTGACCAACCTCAACATCGCCGTCGGCCAATATGCCAACGAGGGCCGCCAGGTGCTCAGCATGGTCGACGACCGCACCTGGTACGTGATCGCCAACTTCCGCGAGAACTTCCTGCCCCACATCGCCGAGGGCATGACCGCCGATATTTTTCTCCTCGCCTATCCCAACCACCGCTTTCGCGGCCGCGTCCAGGGCATTGGCTGGGCGCTCTACCAGGAGAACGGCGCGACTGTCGACGGACTGCCGGCGGTCGCGCCGACCCTCAACTGGGTGCGGCTCTCGCAGCGCTTTCCGGTCCGCGTCGTCGTCGACGACCGCGATGCCGACCGGCCGCTGCGCATGGGCGCCACGGCGGTCGTGACCATTCAAGGGTTCCGATGAGCCCGTCGACCGAGCTCGCGGTGCGCTGGACTCCGGCAGCCGTCCGCCGATTCACCGGCTCGCCCCGACCGCTGCTCCGCTATCTTGCCGACGAGCTCGCCGCCCGCCCGCAACGCTTGGCGCGGGCCGTCCGGCTGGCGCTGATGGCCTCGCTGGGGATCGGCGTCATGGCCGCGGCGCACGTCGAGAGCTCCCTGGGCCCCTACCTGCTGTGGGCGGTCGCCGCGGCGCCGCGCGCGATGATGACTCCGGGGCAAGCCGGTGCGTTGATCGCCACCGAGGGGACCTTGCTCATCGCCGCCGTCCCGCTCGCCGGTATTCTGGTAGAGGCGCCCTGGTTCTACGTTCCCGCCTTTGCCGCGCTGGTCGCCACCCGGGCCTTCCTGGTCAAGCGCTACAATCTTGCGAACGCCTGGTTGCTGGTCGGGATCACGGCGCTCGGCACCCTGTATTCGGTTGTCTTCGATCCGGAGGGGTTCGGCTGGGCTGCGGCGGCGACCTTCGGCGGCGCGGTGATTGCGTTCGGGACCATCTTGCTGTTCGACGCCTACGCGTGGCCCGACCCGGCCGAGTCGGAGCTGCTCGATTCCGTCGCTCGCGACCTCGACGACCTGCGCGT
>CAZTDK010000008.1:0-23997 GCA_964611965.1 uncultured Binatia bacterium (SeqCode)
TCGAGGTCAGCGACGCCGACGTGCAAGCGTACTACGACAAGCATGGAGACACCTTGCAGGAACCCGATCGTGTGCGCATCGAGTACGTGCAGTATCCCGCTGACAAGTGGCTGGATCAGGCGGAGGTCTCGGATGCAGACGTGAAGGAGTACTACGACGCGCATGTCGAGGAGTACACGAAACCCGAGCAGGTGCATGCGCGCCATATCCTCTTCAAGATTGATCCCGGGGCCGACGAGGCCGCCAAATCGGCAGCGCATAAGAAGGCCGACGAGGTGCTCGCCAAGGTGAAGGCGGGCGAGGATTTCGCCGCGTTGGCGAAGCAGTATTCGGACGACTCGAGCGCCGCCGAGGGAGGCGACCTCGGGACGTTCGAGCGCGGCAAGATGGTCAAGCCGTTCGAGGATGCGGCCTTTGCGCTGGCGCCCGGCGGCACCAGCGAGATCGTCGAATCGCCGTTTGGCTTGCATATCATCAAGGTCGAATCAAAGGACGAGGCGGGCACCAAGCCGCTCGACGCGGCGCGCGGCGACATCATGACCGCGCTGAAGAAGACCAAGGGGCGCGAGCTGGCACATACGCGCGCCACGGCCGATCAAGCCAAGGTCGCGGGCGGCGAATCGCTCGCGGCGGTCGCGGAGCCGCAAGGTCTCAAGGTGGAGGCGCCCTCGGCCTTCGCGAAGACCGAGGCAATCCCGGGCGTCGGCCACAATGCGCTGGGCAGCGCGGCGTTCGGAACCGACGCCGGTAGCGTCGGCTCGGTGGTCGATACGCCGACGGCGTTCTACGTGTTCCGCGTCGTCGAAAAAGTCCCCGCCCATCTGTTGCCGCTCGCCGACATCCGCGAGCGCGTCGAAAAGGCCGCGCGCACGGAGAAAGCCGGAGCCCTGGCGAAAACCAAGGCCGACGAAGCGCTGGTGGAGTTGGGGAAGAGCAACATCGACAGCGTCGCGAAAACTTTCGGAGTCAGCGTGGGCGAGACCGGCCCCTTCCTGCGCCAAGGGCCGTACGTCCCGAAGATCGGCTCGTCGGCCGATCTGAAAAAGGACGCGTTCAACCTGACGACCGAGAAGCCGAATGCGCCCGCCGTGTACAGCGTGTCGAACGCGAATTTCATCGCGGCACTCAAGGAGCGCGTCGCCGTCGACGAGGAGAAGTTCAAGACCGAGAAGGACAACCTCGTGCATCAGGCCGAGGAACGCCTCAAGGGGCAGGCGGTGGAGCAGTTCGTCAACTACCTGAAGGCGCGCGCCAACATCGAGCTCAGCCAGGATTTCCTCGCCAGCGTGTCGGACAGCGGCGAACCCGTCGACGGCTCCCCCCGCCGCCGCCACTGACCTGCGGCCGGCGTCTTTTCTATGGACCGCTCCGCGTTGCGTCGCTGCGGGGTTCCAGGTTCGAACCGCGCAAGACCTTCCGAGCTTCAGGCGTCTGTTGACTGACACAGACTTGCAAAGATCCTCCACTCCATCAGCACCTGCGTGAATCTGCGCAAATCTGCGGATTGTTTTCGTATCAACTCAAAATGGATAGTCAATGCCGGTGAACGCCGCCGGTGAGCCGCCGTTGGTGCCGACATCGACGAACGCCACCACCTGCGGCACGACGACGGCGCGAAAGCCGCAGCCGCCGACGAAGTGCAGGTCGTCGACCGGCACCTCGCGCGACGACTGGAACACCTGGCCCATATCGATGAACGGCGCCACTTCCAGATGCGCGACCACGCCGAAGATCTCGCGCTCGTAGACGTTGCTGCGCAGCTCGCCCTGAAAGACGAAGCGGTTGTTGTCGGTGAAGCGGTGGCTGCCAAAGCCGCGCAGGCTGTGGATGCCGCCGATGCTGTTCAACTCGAAGAACGGCGCCTGATCGCCGTTCTGGATGTAGTCGAGCGCGCCGTGCAACGCGACGATGAGACGCTTGTCGGATCGCAGGGGGATGAAGCCTTTGCTCTCCAGGCCGTACCGGACATACGAGCTGGAGGCACCCAGCGCCTTGTCCACGGGCTCGACGCCGGCGGTGGCGAAGATGCCTTCGGTGGGAATGTCGGGCCGGTCGCGACTGTCGTACGTCAAACCGAAACGGGTGCCGACGGTGGTGGCGCCGTCGGCGCCGTTGACGGTGGAGAACCCCGACGACGGATCGCGCAGCTGCGGCAACGACGTCACTGCGCCGCGTCCGATGCGCTCCTCACTCAGGCGCGCCGCCAGCGACACCTGCCACGGCCCATGGAAGTTGAGGCCGCCGAAGATCCTGCCGCCGTTGGTCGTCGATGCGAAATTGGTTTCGTTTTGACTCGGGGTGTTGTTGCCGAAGCCGTAGAAACGCTCGAACGGGTCTTCCTCATGCTGCGCGCGGCCGAGCGCGTCGAGCCAGCCCTCGAACATGTCGTGGCCGCTGTACTCTGCCTCCGCATCTTCGCCTTGCTTCGTCGCCTTGCCGGCGATGATGGTGAAGTGCGTCTTCGGGTCCGGATATCCGAAGTAGCGAAAGGTCGGCCAGACGCCGAACGAGTCGTTGTAGCGGACATCCGGCGCGATGATGCTGCTGACGGATTTGGCTTCGTCATCGGACATCAGGATCACCCCGAGGATGCCGACGGTGGTCCCTTCGTTGGGATCGGTGATGACCTCGGGAATCGGGATGTATTGGCGGTCACCGCGTGCCGGCACGCGACCCACGTGCAGAATGACGATACCCCACACACCGATCCACACCCAGCGACGGCGCAGCCACACCCAGCGCATCGCGTCGCTCAAATCACAGCCATGGCACAAAGAGAAGCGGCCGGCGCTGCGTCTTCGTCCCTAAACACCGCCAGCCTTGCCCATATTTCACCGATAGCCTCAACGCGACGCGCGGAAAGAACAATTCACCATCCGGCTGCTGGCTTCGCCGCTTGGGTGCGCCCGCAATGACGCCCGCTCTTGATTGGCTCGGGAGGCTTGGTTAGGGTGCCCAGCGGACCGGGAATAGAGGAGCTGGAGGAGCTGCATGAAGACGCTATTTCTCAGCCCGCCTTCCTACGACGACTTCGACGGCGGCGCGGGATCACGGTATCAGGCGCGACGCGAAGTTCGCTCGTTCTGGTATCCGACGTGGCTCGCACAGGCGGCCGCGCTGCTTCCCGACAGCACCTTGATCGATGCGCCGCCGGACGGGCTGACGATTGACGACGTCATCCGGCGCGCCGCCGGTCACGAGCTCATCGTCGTCCACACCTCGACCCCGTCGATCGTCGCCGACGCGCGCGCCGCGGCGCAGCTCAAGGCAGCGTTGCCGGGCGTGCGCATCGGCTTCGTCGGCGCGCACACGATGGTGCTACCGGACGAAACCTTGAACATGGCCCCTGCCGTCGACTTCGTCTCGCTCGGCGAGTTCGACTACGCGGTAAGGGAACTGGCGGAAGGGCGGCCCTTCGAAGAGGTCACGGGCATCGTCTACCGCAGTGCCGACGGCACAATCCGGCGCACGCCGATGCGGCCGCCGATCCACGATCTCGATGCCATCCCGTACGTCACCGACGTCTACGCCAAGCACCTGACCATCGAGAACTACTATATCGGCTACCTCGAGCACCCGTACGTCTCGCTGTACACCGGTCGTGGGTGCCGCAGCCGCTGCAGCTTCTGCCTGTGGCCGCAAACCATTGCCGGGCATGTGTACCGCACGCGCAGCGTCGATCACGTCGTCGGCGAGATGGCGCACGCCAAGCAGCTGTTCCCGCAGGTGCGCGAGTTCTTCTTCGACGACGACACCTTCACCGACGACCGGCCGCGCAGCGAGGACATCGCGCGGGGGCTCGGAAAGCTCGGCATCACCTGGTCGTGCAACGCCAAGGCCAACGTGCCCTACGACACCCTCAAGGTGATGAAGGAAAACGGCTTGCGGTTGCTGCTGGTGGGCTTCGAAACCGGCGACCAGAGCATCCTCAACAACATCCGCAAGGGCACACGGGTCGATCGGGCGATCGAGTTCATGCAGGACTGCCATCGTCTCGGCATCCTCGTGCACGGCACGTTCATCGTCGGGCTCCCCGGGGAGACGAAGGCGTCGATCGAGCACACCATCGAGTTCGCCAAGACCATCGATCCCTACAGCCTCCAGGTATCGCTGGCGGCGCCGTACCCGGGTACCGAGCTGTATCGCCAGGCGACCGAGAACGGCTGGTTCGCCAAGCGGCAAGGCGACCTCGTCGAAGAGCACGGGATCCAGGAAGCCGTGCTCTCCTACGAAGGGCTGTCATCCCAGGAAATGCACGCCGCCCTGGAGCGCTTCTATCGCGCCTACTACCTGCGGCCGCGGCCGATCCTGCGCATCGTCAAAGACATGCTGCGCGACCGCCAGGTGATGCAACGCCGGCTGCGCGAAGCGCGCGAATTCTTCTCGTTCATGGCGCAGCGGCGCCAGCCGCCCGCTGCCGCGTGAGCCCCTGGCCCGCTCGCGCTGCCTCTCCTTGTCGAGGGCCGGCGGCGCGGCGGCGGTCCGAGACGGAGACGGGACGAAAGCCATATGAATCACCTTCGGGCTTGAGGATCACGCCGGTAACCTGACCGCTCTTGTCGTCACGCTGTTTGTCGCGGGTATACTTGACGCCTTTGGCGTCCCACGCGCGTCGAAGATCAGATCAAACCGAACCGCTCATTTTCTTGAAGGAAAAGGAGCGCCGCGAAAAGTTCACCGGCTTGATGAAGGAGATGGAAAAGAGCCTCGAGCAAAGTCAGAAGCAACTCGAGGATGAGTAAGAGGTTGCGGTTCCGGCTTCAACACAGGAAAGAGACGGGGAGACGACAGACAACAGATGCAAACCTCTTGTTAATGTTCGAGGTGGGGCTGCTGTCTGTCAGTCTGTAGTCCGGCAGGTTTTGCGACTGTCTCAATCGGGTTGCCGATCCGCCAGCCGGCCAACCGCCGGGCGAGGCGGTCGAAGGCGAGGTAGACGACCGGCGTCGTGTAGAGGGTGAGGAGCTGACTCACCAACAGTCCGCCGACGATGGTGATGCCCAGCGGCTGCCGCAGCTCGGCGCCGGTGCCGCCGCCGAACGCCAGCGGCAAGGCGCCCAGCAATGCCGCCATCGTGGTCATCATGATCGGCCGGAAACGCAGCAAACACGCCTCGTAGATCGCGGCTTCCGGCGCCTTGCCCTCGTTGCGCTCGGCGTCGAGGGCGAAGTCGATCATCATGATGGCGTTCTTTTTTACGATGCCGATCAGCAGGATGATACCGATCAACGCGATGACGCTGAGATCGATGTGGAACAGCAGCAACGCCAGGATCGCGCCGACGCCGGCCGACGGCAACGTCGAGAGGATCGTCAGCGGGTGGATATAGCTCTCGTACAACACGCCGAGCACGATGTAGACGGTGACCAGTGCCGCCAGGATGAGCAGCGGCTCATTGGCCAGCGAGGCTTGGAAAGCCTGCGCCGTGCCCTGGAAGCTGGCGTGGATGCTGGCCGGCAAACCGATCTCGCGCTCCGCCGCGCCGATGGCGGCCACGGCCTCTCCCAGGGAGAACCCCGGGGCGATGTTGAAGGACAAGGTCACCGACGGAAACTGTCCCTGATGGTTGACCGTCAGGGCCGTAGTGCGCGGCGCGAAGCGCGTGAAGGTGCTGAGCGGAACCTGCGCCCCGCCGGGCACGCCGACGTAGATGTCCTTCAGCGTTTCCGGACTCTGCTGAAAACCCGGCTTCACTTCCAGCACGACATGGTACTGATTCAGCTGCGTGAAGATGGTCGATACCTGGCGCTGCCCGAAGGCGTCGTAGAGCGTGTCGTCGATCATCTGCGGCGTGACGCCGAGCCGCGAGGCGGTGTCGCGGTCGATCTCCACCGCGGTGCCCAAGCCGCCGTTCTGCTGGTCGCTGGCCACGTCGCGCAGCTCGGGCAACGCCTGCAGCTTCTCGAGCAGCCGCGGCGCCCACGTGTGCAGCTCCTGTGAGTCGGGACATTCGATGCTGTACTGGTACTGGGTGCGGCTGATGCGATCTTCCACGGTGAGATCCTGCACCGGTTGCATGAACAAGGTGATGCCGTCCACCTTGGCGAGCTTCGGCTGCAGCCGGCGGATGACGTCGCTGGCGCTCACGTGCCGGTCCTCGAGGGGCTTGAGGTTGACCTGAATGCGTCCGTTGTTGACGGTGGTGTTGATGCCGTCGATGCCGATGAATGAGGACAGGCTTTGCACGGCGGGATCTTCCAAGATCACCTTCGCGAGCCCCTGCTGGCGTTCCGCCATGGCGGTGAATGACACCGTCTGCGGCGCCTCCGAGACGCCCAGGATCACCCCGGTGTCTTGCACCGGGAAGAATCCCTTGGGCACGACCACGTACAGGATGATGGTCCCGACCAGCGTCGCGATGGCGATCCACAGCGTCGCGGTCTGATGGCCGAGCACCCAACGCAGGCTCGTTCCGTAGCGCTCGATCGTCGTGTTGAAGAAGTGCTCCGAGGCGCGATAGAAGCGGCCCTCCGCGGCTTCGGGCGTATGCCGCAGCAGCTTGGCGCACATCATCGGCGTCAAGGTGAGCGAGACGATTGCCGACACGAGAATCGTGACGCTCAGGGTGACCGCGAACTCCCGGAACAAGCGGCCGACGATATCGCCCATGAACAGCAGCGGAATCAGCACGGCGATGAGGGAAATGGTGAGCGACAGAATCGTGAAGCCGATCTGCTTCGAGCCCTTGAGCGCGGCTTCCAGCGGCGGGTCGCCGGCTTCGATGTAACGGACGATGTTTTCGATCATGACGATGGCGTCGTCGACGACGAAGCCGGTCGAAATGGTCAAGGCCATGAGCGAGAGATTGTCGAGGCTGTACCCCAGCAAGTACATCACCCCGAAGGTCCCCACCAACGACAGCGGCACGGCGATACTGGGAATGATCGTGGCCGAGATGTTGCGCAGGAACAGGAAGAGCACCATCACCACGAGCGCCACGGTGAGCAGCAACTCGAATTGCACATCTTTGACGGAGGCACGGATGGTGACGGTGCGGTCGGTGAGCACCGCCACCTGGACGGATTGCGGCAACGAAGCGGTGAGTTGCGGGAGCAGCTTCACGATGCGGTCGACGACGCTGATGATATTGGCGCCCGGCTGCCGCTGAATGTTCAGAATCACGGCCGGCACCGTGTTCATCCATGCGGCTTGGCGTACGTTTTCCGCGTCATCGACGACGTCGGCGACATCGGCGATGCGCACCGGCGCGCCGTTGTGATAGGCCACCACCAGTGGTCGATAGTCGTCGCTGGTCAGCAGCTGGTCGTTGGCGCCGATGGTGTAGGCCTGAGACGGACCGTCGAAGTTCCCCTTCGCTTGGTTCACATTGGCCTGCGCGATGGCGGCGCGCAGATCTTCGAGGCTGAGCCCGTAGGCAGCCAGGGCAGTGGGGTTGGCTTGCACGCGCACTGCCGGCTTCTGTCCGCCGCTGATGCTGACCAGCCCGACGCCGGGCAGCTGCGAGATCCGTTGCGCTAGCCGCGTGTCGGCCAGATCCTGCACTTTCGACAGCGGCAGCGTGCTCGACGTCAGCGCCAGGGTGAGCACCGGCGCGTCGGCAGGATTGGTCTTGCTGTAGATTGGTGGGTTCGGCAGATCGCGTGGCAGGTACGTCGTCGCCGCGTTGATCGCCGCTTGCACTTCCTGTTCGGCGACGTCCAGGCTGAGGTCGAGCGCAAACTGCAGCGTGACCAACGAGCTGCCGGAGGAGCTGGTGGACATCATCTGGTTCAAGCCGGGCATCTGGCCGAACTGACGCTCGAGCGGCGCGGTCACCGACGAGGCCATGACGTCCGGGCTGGCGCCCGGGTAGAAGGTGAGCACCTGGATCGTTGGATAATCGACCTGCGGCAGCGCCGAGACCGGCAGCTGGCGGTATGCGATGATCCCGGCCAGCAGCAGCGCGGCCATCAGCAATGACGTGGTGACCGGCCGTAGGATGAACAGCCGCGACGGATTCATGGGCCTGTGGCCGGGCCTGCGGCCGGCGTCTTTTCTATGGGCCGCTCCCGTTGGTTGCTCGGGGCTGCTGAATCCGATGGCTTTCGCGGCGTCGCTTCAGCCTCTTCCGCTGTCTTCGGCTGAACCGTGCTGCCCGGCCGCAGCTTGTCCACCCCGTCGACAACGACTTGCTCTCCGGGTGCAACACCTTTGTCGATCGAGGCGTCGCCACCGTTGGCCGGTCCCAGGGTGACCGGACGCACCTCGACCGTGTGATCGGCCTTGACCACATAGACGAACGTGCCTTGCGGACCGCGCTGGATCGCCGCCGCCGGGACAATGGTGGCCTCGCTGTGCACATCGAGCAGCAGCCGCACGTTGACGAACTGGTTGGGGAACAGCGTGTTGTCCTGATTCGGAAACAGCGCTTTCAGCCGCGTCGTGCCGGTGCTCTGATCGATCTGATTGTCGGTCGTGAGCAATGATCCCTCGGCGATCTTCGTGCGGCCGGCACGGTCGTATGCCTCCACGGGCAGATGCTCGCCGGCGGCGAGCTTCTGCACCACCGGCTGCAGATTGTCTTCGGGGATGGTGAAGAGCACGGCGATCGGCTGCACCTGCGTGATGACCAGCAATCCATTCTGGTCGGTGGCGTGGACCATGTTGCCGACGTCGATCAAACGCAACCCGATGCGGCCGGTGATCGGCGCGGTAATGCGGCTGTACGTCAGCTGCAGCTTGGCGTTGTCGATCGCCGCCTGATCCACCTGGACGACGCCGGCGTACTGCTCGACCAGCGCGGCCTGGGTATCGACCTGTTGTTGGGCAATGAGCTCGTGCTTCACCAGGTCGCGATAGCGGATGAGATTGACCTTGGCGTCCTTGAGCTGCGCCGTGTCGCGTGCGAGTTGCCCTTCGGCCTGTGCCAGCTGCACCTCGAACGGACGCGGGTCGATCTCCGCAAGTAGATCGCCCTCGTGCACGATCTGTCCTTCCTGAAAGGCGACTTTGACGAGCTGCCCGTCGACGCGGCTGCGCACGGTGACCGTATTGAAGGCGGTGACGGAGCCCAGGCCGGTCAAATACACCGGCATGTCGCCTTGCCGCACGGTCGCGACCACGACGGGGACCGCCGGGGGGCCGGGCTTGGCCGCCGTTGCGGAGGTGCCCGGGGACGGCGGCGGCGTTGCGCGTGGCAACAACCAATAGGCGAGGCCGCCGATGACGGCGAGCACAACCAGCCAGCGCCCCCAGTGGCGTCGCGGTCCCACCGGCTGGGTCGGCGAGTCCGCCGCGCGCACTGGGGTCTCGTGACCGTCTTCTGCAGGCGCCGTTTGACGTTCTTTGATCATTGTTGCCTCACGATACGGTACACGAGCGGTCGCCCAGTGCGCTCAGGCGCGCGACTGACGACGCGCCGACTTGCGCCGGGGCGCCGCGAGCGGCGTCGTGTAATCGTCTTGGAATCGGTCCATGTTGGCGATGATCTTGCGCAGTGAGACCCGCAGGGCGCTCAGCTCCGCTGTCGTGAATCCGCGGACGACGGCGGCGCGGACCGCGGTCGCCAATTCGCGTAGTTCCTGCCCGACCGCTGCGCCCGACGCTTCCAGATGCAGTCGCGCCCGGCGCCGGTCCGTGGCATCGCCGCGCACCTGTACCAGCTTCCGCTGCATGAGCGTGAAGACCAGCCGCGATGCTGTCGGCTTGTCCATGCGCAGATGTGTCGCCAACTCTCCCAACGAAAACCCGGGGTGTTCGTAGATCGCGACCAGGACCCAGAACTGTTGCGTCGTCAGATGATAGCGGCGAGCGTGGCTGCCGAGAACCTGCTTGATCCGGCGCCGCACCGCCCCGATCAGCAAGCCGACGGGCTCCTCACTCTCCATTCGTTTCCTCGGCAATTGTTGCTTTAACAACTACCGAGCGGAACGTGCTCATGCAAGAGGGGATCGGCAGAGAAACGACAGACAGCAGGCTAGCGAGGCGCGCCTCCCGACCGACCAACTTGTGCGCCTCGCGCTGATGGCTGATGGCATATGGGTCCGACCATCAGCGATACGCCATCTGCCATCGGCGGGTGTCTAGCCGTCTGTCGTCTGCTTCGCCGTCCGATAGGCATCGATCACCGACCACAAGGCGATCGCGAGAAACGGCACGGACCACAGCATGACTGCACGCAATCCGGCAATCGGATCGTCCATATCGATGTCCATGCTCAGCGGGCTCAACGGCCAGATCCCGGTCAGCACGGCGCCGACGAAGAACAGCAACGCCTTCAGCCGTTCGCGATTGTACAGCTGCCCCAATCCGGGAAAGAGGCCGGAGAGGATGACTGCGAGCGTGGGACTGCGCCGTGGTGGCGGAGCGGAGGGTTCGGCGGCGGGCATGTAAGATCCCTATATCACTCGAACTGCATCTCACGCACGTCGCCGGACACGCGCAGGCGCGCCGCGGTGACGGCTTGCACGTCCTCGACGCTGACGCCGGGGGCGAGCTCGCGTAACCAGAACCCCTCGGCGTCGATGTCGATCCACGCCAGGTCGGTGATCACCGACCGGACGCAGCCGAGCGCGGTGGCCGGATAGCTCAGCGCCTCGACCAGCTTTGAGCGGCCGTTTCTTTCGCGGTGGTAGCAGATGGCAATGACCCGGGCGCCGCCGGCGGCCAGGTCCATGGCGCCACCGATGCCGCCGCTGCCCTTGGGGGTGCTCCAATTCGCCAGGTCGCCGTTCTGCGCCACCTCGAATGCGCCGAGGATGATCGTTGACACGCGCCCGTTGCGCGCCATCGCGAACGACACCGTCGAGTCGAAGTACGCGGTGCCCGGCAACGCGCTGATCAGCTGCCCGCTGGCGTTGTAGAGGTCGACGTCCTCCTCGCCTTCGGGTGGAAAGCTGCCGTACCCGAGGATGCCGTTCTCGGCGTGCAGCGTGACGTCGCGGCCGGCGACGTAGTTGGACACCAGTGTCGGCAGGCCGAGGCCGAGGTTGACGTACTCGCCCTCACGGAGCAGGGCGGCGGCTTTCATTGCCATCAAATCGGCAGGCAATCCAATCGGTCCGCCATCGCCCACCCTGCGCCCCTCCATATCGGCGACGCGGCCGACCGCCATGAGGATCTGGCGCAGGACGCCGATGTCGAGATACGTCGTGGTCTGCACGATGCGATCGACGAAGATGCCGGGGGTGACCACAGCTTCCGGGTCAATGGCTCCCAACCCGACGATGTGTTTCACCTCGGCAATCGTCGTCTTGGCTGCCGAGGCGAACGCCGGTGCGAAGTTGCGCATGCCGCGCCGGTACGTGAGGTTGCCGATCGGGTCGGCTTGATAGGCCTGCAGCAGTGCAAAATCCGCCGTGAGCGCGCGCTCGAAGAGGTAGCGCGTGCCGTCGAAGACACGCTCCTCCTTGCCGGCCGCGATCGCCGTCCCCACGCCGGTCGGCGTGTAAAACCCCGCGAGCCCGGCGCCCCCGGCGCGGACACGCTCGACCAGTGTCCCTTGCGGCACCATCTCGCAGGCGATCTCGCCGGCCTTCACCATCTCGCTGATCGGGCTGGGCATGGCCGGAGGGCCGACGTAGCTGCAAATCAGCTTCCGGATCTGGCGCTTCTCGGCAAGGATGTTGAGCGAGGTGGGGCCACCCGCTGGCGTGTTGCAGATGACGGTGAGATCCTTGACGCCGCGCTCGGCAAGGGCGAGCAGACAGTCCGTCGGCCATGCTTGTGGCGGCCCGAAGCTGTGCACCAGAATGGACGCGCCGTCGCCGACGTCGGCCACGGCCTCGTGGGCGCTGGCGCAGATATGCTTGGTTGCCATTGCCGGTCCGCATTCCAGAATATCCGCCACTTGGCAAGCGCGTACCCGTTGAGCCAGCACGCAAAGATGGGCATAAGAACCACCTTGGTCGCCTGCAGCGCGCGGCCGTGCGAGGTGAATGCGAATGGAGTTCAACGTTGCCGATCTTGTCGAAGCGGCGGTCGACCGCATCCCGGACCGGGAGATCCTCGTCTGCGGACCGGATCGGTTGACCTACGCGCAGCTCGATGCGCGCGCCAACCGCCTGGCGCATTACTTCCTCTCACTCGGCCTGCAGCGCGGCGACTTCATCGGCATCTACGGGTTCAACAACGCCCGCTGGGTGGAAGCGATGCTCGCCGCCTACAAGATCCGGGCGGTGCCGATCAATGTGAACTACCGCTACGTCGAGGAAGAGCTGTGCTACCTCTTCGACAACGCCGACCTCGTCGCCCTGGTGCATGACGCACAGTTTACCCCGCGGATCGGCAACGTCCGCAGCCGCGTGCCGAGACTGCGGCATTGCATTGCAATTGCCGACGGCAGCGAGCACGACGGTTCGGCGATCGGCGCGGTGCCCTACGAAGACGCGTTGACGCAGGGCGCGCCGGTGCGCGACTTCGCGCCGCGCTCCGGCGACGATCTGTACGTCCTCTACACCGGCGGCACCACCGGGAAGCCCAAGGGCGTGATGTGGCGTCATCACGACGTCATCTTCACACTCGGCGGTGGCATTGATCACACGACCAAAGAGGCGGCGCAGCGGCCCGAGGATCTCACCAACAAGATCTCCGATTACTATCTCACCATGGCGCCGCTCGCGCCGCTCATGCACGGCGCGGCGCAATGGTCGGTGCTCGGCCCGTTGTTCGTCGGTACCAAGATCGCGCTGTGGAGCGGCAGCTTCGATCCGCACGCCGTGTGGCGCATGGTGGAGCGCGAACGGGTGAACACCATCTCCCTCACGGGTGACGCCATGGCCCGTCCACTCATCGAGGCATTGAACGAGCCCGACGTGCGCTACGATCTGTCGTCGCTCATGGTGATCGCGAGCACGGCGGCGGTCTTTTCGCCATCGGTGAAGCTGCAGTACCTCGAGCGCTTTCCCAATGCCATGCTCTTTGACGCCGTCGGCTCGTCGGAGCAGGGCTTTACCGGCATGGCGTCGGTTTCCAAAGAGAGCCTGAGCGCGCCCGCCGCGAAGAGCGGCGGCCTGCGCATCAGCCCGGGTTGCGACGTGGCGGTGTTCGACGAGCAGTGGCAGCGGGTGACGCCGGGCTCCGGTGCCATCGGCAAGCTGGCACGCGGCGGCAACGTGCCGCTCGGCTACTACAAGGACCCGCAGAAAAGCGCCGCGACCTTCATCGCCGTCGAGGGCCAGCGCTGGGCCATTCCCGGTGACTACGCAGTGGTCGAGGCCGACGGCATGATCACGGTCCTCGGGCGCGGCTCGGTCAGCATCAACTCCGGCGGCGAGAAAATCTTCCCGGAGGAAGTGGAAGGCGTGCTCAAGTCACACCCGGCAGTGTTCGATGCGTTGGTCGTCGGCGTCCCCGACGAGCGCTGGGGCAATCGGGTCGCCGCCGTCGTGCAACTGCGGCCTGGGCAGCAGGTGACCCTCGAGGAGTTGGCCGCCCACTGTCGCAATCAAATTGCCGGCTACAAGGTGCCGCGCGAGCTCCACTTGGTCGAGCAGGTCCGCCGCTCCCCAAGCGGCAAACCGGACTATCCGTGGGCGCAGCATCTGGCGCGCGACGCGCACCGGCAGACGTAACCACCGCCACGGCTTGCGGGGCGAACCGTGCGGCTATCCGCTCCGCCGTGTCTCGGAAGAAGAAATGGGAAACCGGAAATTAAAGACTGGTCAATGCACCATCCACCCCATTTGCCGGTCTTCCGCTTCCTATTTCCGGTTTTCAGCTTTCCATTCTCCTAGCCGCCTGTCGGACTTGGCATTTCCTAGCGACCAACGGGAGCTGGCCATAGAAGAGACGCCGGCCGCCGGCCCTAAGCCCGGGCTAGCCGCCTGTCGGACTTGGCAGCGCCCAGCGACCAACGGGAGCGGACCGTAGAAGAGACGCCGGCCGCAGGCCTTTTTCGTTTGACAGGGGACGGCGCACGCGCGCATGCTTCCGGGGGCGAGCGTCGGTACCCGGCGCTTTTCGAGAAGGACGAAGGGACTCTCATGCGAACGCTGCCGAGCCGTGTTGTGTTGGTGGGATTGCTGATCCTCTCCATGGCGTCGGCCAGCCCCGCGCATGCCGGCGGCGTGGTCGGGTCCGGCGCTCGATCGAGTTGCACGGAAGATGCGCTCGACGCGGCATTGGTGGGTGGCGGCACGGTCACCTTCAACTGCGGCTCTCAGCCTTTCACCATCACGGTGACGAGTCCAAAAGTGATCGTCGTGGGTACGACCCTCGACGGGGGCGGTCTGCTGACGCTGAACGGAGGCCGGAAAGTCCTGATATTCCTGGTCAGCGCCGGGATGACCCTCAACCTCAGCAACGCCACGCTCACCCGGGGATCGTTCTCCTTCGGTGGCGCGATATACAACGACGTTGCCGCCACCCTGAACGTTGCCAATTGCACCTTCTCCCACAACCGCGCGCCCGGGACCGAAGCCGACGGCGGTGCGATCGACAACTACGGCGACCTGACGGTCGTCAACAGCACCTTCTTTCAAAACAGCACAGACGGCGTTAGCGGCGCCATTGAGAACAACGGCACCATGGTCGTCGCCAACAGCAGCTTCACCCGGAACAGCGCGTTCGTCGGCGGCGCTATCGCCAGCGCCGGCCCGCTGACCATTACCAACAGCACCTTTTTCCGCAATGTCACCTACATTGATGGCAGTGGCGGCGCCATCTATGCGGCAGGGGACACCATCCTGCAAAACAGCATCGTGGCTTACAACCGGCGTGGCGGCAACTGCGTCGGCACGGTTTCCGACGGTGGACACAATCTGCGTTGGCCGCCTGTTGACACCAGTTGCGTCGGCACCTACGGAGACCCCAAGCTCGCGCACCTTGACGACAACGGCGGCTCCATCCGTACGCTGCGGCTGCGGCCGGGCAGTGCCGCGATCGATGCGGGCGACAGTGCCCTGTGCGCCGCCGACCCGATCAACAACTTCGACCAACGCGGCTTCGTCCGTCCCGGCGGTGGCGCGACCAACTGCTCCATCGGGGCGTACGAATTCAACGCCTCGCCCGCTCCATAACCATCGCCCCTGAGACACCGCGCCCGCCTTTTTTTCGCGGCCCGCGCGCGGCGGAGGCACTCCACGGGACGGCGGAGATGGACATCCACGCCGGTTCGACATACATCCACCGTGTAATTCGAGGCTGGAAGAATGGGCTCCGTGGTGATCGCCGTGAAACGTTTGCGCCCAACGGCGGAGCCGTTGCCGTTACCACGCCACATGACGGCTGGCGCTGCCGGGATGGACTTGCTCGCCGACGTCACCGAGCCGGTCCAACTGGCGCCGGGCGCGCGCACATTGATTCCCACCGGGCTGGCGGTCGAGATTCCTGCCGGCTTCGAAGCGCAGGTGCGGCCGCGCAGCGGCTTGGCGCTGCGCCACGGTGTGACGCTGCTGAACTCGCCCGGAACGATCGATTCTGACTATCGCGGCGAGATCATGGTGCTGCTGATCAACCTCGGTAGTGATCCCTACACCGTGCGGCGCGGTGAACGTATCGCCCAGATGATCGTGGCGCCGGTGACACGTGCCGAATTGCGTGAAGCCGACAGCTTGTCGGACAGCCATCGCGGCGCCGGAGGCTTCGGTCACACGGGTGTTGAATGACCTGCGGTTCGCTAGGGATGGCCAAATCCACGACCCCTAGGTGACGCGAGGCGACGGATTCGCTAGATTCCGTTCCTCTGCTTCTGGGAAGGGATTGGGCTGTAGCAGTGAGCCCTGAACGGTTCGGAAAAGACGTAGGGAAGTGTTGACAGAGGAAGAAAATGGAAAACCGGGAACCGAAAACCGGGAATGGAAAACCGGCGAATTGGCCCGGCGCTCCATTTGCCGGTTCTGAATTCCCAGTTCTCCATTCCCGGTTTTCCATTTCTTTTTCGGTTCCAACCGACACGAACATACGATGATCGAACGCTACACGCGCCCGCAGATGGCCGCGATTTGGGACGAAGCGGCGAAGCTGGGTATCTGGCTCGAGGTGGAGCTGCTGGCCTGCGAAGTCCTGGCGCAGCGGGACGAGATCCCCGCCGACGTGCCGGCCAAGCTGCGCGCCCGCGCTCGGGTTAACGTGGACCGCATGCGCGAGATCGAACGCGAGGTCGCCCATGACATCATCGCCTTCGTGACCTCGGTTGCCGAGGTCTGCGGTCCCGAAGGGCGTTACCTGCACCTCGGCCTGACCTCGTCCGACGTGCTCGACACGTCGTTCGCCGTGCAACTCGTGCGCGCGGCGGACCTGCTGATTGCAGGCGTCATGGAGCTGGCCGCCGCGATCCGCGGCCAAGCCCAGCGGCACAAAGGAACGGTGATGGTCGGCCGCACCCACGGCATCCACGCCGAGCCGATCACCTTCGGCATCAAGCTCGCCGGCTGGTACACCGAGATGCAGCGCAACCTCGGCCGCCTGCACGCAGCGCGTGAAACGGTGCGTTTCGGGACGTTATCGGGTGCCGTGGGAACCTTCGCCCACCTGGCGCCCGATATCGAAGCCTACGTGTGCGCGCGGCTCGGCTTGTGTCCCGAACCGGTGGCCACGCAGATCGTGCCGCGTGACCGGCATGCGGAGTTCTTCGCCACGCTGGCGATCGTCGCCGGATCGATCGAGCGCTTCGCGCTGGAGATCCGTCATCTGCAACGCAGCGAGGTGGGCGAAGCGCAGGAGCCGTTCGGCGGCGCGCAGAAGGGCTCGTCGGCCATGCCGCACAAGCGCAATCCCATCTTGACCGAGAACGTAACCGGGTTGGCGCGCCTGCTCCGCGCCTACGCCGGTGCGGCGTTCGAAGACATTGCCTTGTGGCACGAGCGCGACATCAGCCACTCGTCGGTCGAGCGGGTCATCGCCCCCGACGCGACGATTGCGCTCGACTTCATGCTGGACCGCATGACCGGTGTGATCCGCAACCTCGTGGTGCATCCGGAGACCATGGGTGCCAACCTCGAGCGCTGGCATGGCGCGGTGTTCTCCGAAGCCGTGCTGTTGGCGTTGGTGCGCAAGGGGATCAGCCGTGAAGAGGCGTATCGGTGGGTGCAGCGCAACGGCATGAAGGCGATGGCCGGTGCCGACTTCCGCGCCGAGGTGGGCCGCGACCCGGACATTACCCGCCTCCTCGGCGCCGACGAGCTCGCCACGCTCTTCGACCTGCGCCACCAGTTGCGCTATGAAGATGTGCTGTTCCAGCGCGCATTCGGCGACGGCGAGGGGCACCCGAAGGAGGCAGTCGTCGCAAAGGGATGAAGAAAATGAAAAACAGGAAATACGAAACCGGAAACCGAAAACGGGCCACGAAGGCATGGTAGAGACTCCACTCGCCGGGTTCGAATTTCCTGTTTCCCGTTTCCTGTTTTCCATTTTTTTCGATGTCAGTACCGTTGGAGGGAGCAATGACGAAGGGTGAGCTCTTGTACGAGGGAAAGGCGAAGCAGGTCTACGCCACCGACAATCCGGACTATGTCATCCAATATTTCAAGGACGACGCGACCGCTTTCAACGCCAAGAAGCGCGGAACGATCGTGTCCAAGGGAATCTTGAACAACGAAATGAGCGAGATCTTCTTCCGCTTGCTCGAGCGCGAAGGCATTCCGACGCACTTCGTCGAGCGCCTGAACGATCGCGAGATGCTGGTGAAGAAGCTCCACATCATCCCGGTCGAAACCGTCGTGCGCAACATTATCGCCGGGAGCCTGGCCAAGCGCCTGGGTCTCGATGAAGGGCGCGCGCTGCGGGTACCGATCCTCGAATACTTCTACAAGAGCGATCCGCTGGACGACCCCATGATCAACGCCTCGACCGCCATCGCACTCGACATGGCGACCAAGGAAGAACTGCTGCGCGTCGATGAGCTGGCACTGAAGACCAACGACGTGCTGCGCACCTTCCTCGAGAGCAAAGGTGTGTTGCTGGTCGATATGAAGTTGGAGTTCGGTCGCCATCACGGTGAGATTCTCCTCGGCGATGAAATCTGTCCGGACACCTGCCGCTTCTGGGATGCGGTGACGCGGGAAAAGCTCGACAAGGACCGCTTTCGGCGCGACCTCGGCGGCGTCGAGGAGGCCTACCACGAAGTGCACCGCCGCATCTCCCATTGACGAATTCTTCACGAGGCATGCAATGATCTCGCAACCGGCAACGAGCACGACTCACGGACCCGACTCACGGCGGTTCTGACCATGCGCGTCCGCGTCTTCATCACACCGAAAAAAGGCGTGCTCGACCCACAAGGGAAAGCGGTCGAGCATTCGCTGCATGCCCTGGGCTTCGTCGAGGCGCACGACGTGCGCCTCGGCAAATACGTCGAGTTGTCCCTTGACGACGTCGACCGGCAGCAGGCGGAGCGGCGCACTGACGAGATGTGCCGCAAGCTGCTCGCCAACGGCGTCATCGAAGACTATCACTTCGAGCTGGAAAAGTAGTGCGTAGTAACACGATGGGTCCCCGGCGTTCGGTACCGCTCGGCGGAGCGGGATGCGCAACCTGTACCGCGAGGCGGGGAGCCGGCTCTCAGCCGGCTTGGTATTCTGAGCCGGGGGCTTCGAGCCCCCGATGGTGGCGATGACTTGAGGATGTTCCATGCGCTTCGGAGTAGTGACCTTTCCCGGTTCCAACGATGATCATGACGCCCTCTACGTCATCGATCATCGCGTCGGCGAGGATGCGGTGCCATTGTGGCACAAGGATCGCGAGCTCAAGGGCGTGGATTGTGTGATCCTTCCGGGCGGGTTTTCCTACGGCGACTACCTGCGCTGCGGCGCCATGGCGCGCTTCTCGCCGGTGATGGAGAGTATCGCGGAATTCGCGCGCTCCGGCGGTTTGGTGTGGGGGATCTGCAACGGTTTTCAGGTGCTCTGTGAGGCCGGTTTGCTGCCCGGCGCCCTGGTGCGCAACCGTGGCCTACGCTTCGTGTGCACGCGGGTCCACGTGCGTGTCGAGCAGACGCAGATGCCGTTCACCAGTCGCTGCACGCCGGGCGAGGTGCTCACGATTCCCATCAAGCATGGCGAGGGTTGTTACGTGGCGGACGCCGCGACGCTCGACCGTCTCGAGCAGAACCGCCAGGTGGTCCTACGGTACGTCGATGCCAGCGGACGCGTCGCGCCCACAGCCAATCCCAACGGCTCACTCAACAACATCGCCGGCATCTGCAACGCCGCGGGCAACGTGTTTGGTCTCATGCCGCACCCCGAACACGCCACCGAACAGCTGCTGGGGGGCGAGGACGGACTGAAGCTGTTCCAGTCGGTGGTCACCGCCTACACGGCGGGCATCCAACGGCGCACCGCGTCCGTTGCCCCGGGACACTGACGCATGCGCACCGCTGCTACTCCCGTCAGCCCCGCGGAAGCCGCTGAGCACGGCCTGACTGCGGCGGAGTTCACCCGCATCTGCGAGGTGCTCGGGCGGGCGCCGAATTTCACCGAGCTCGGCGTGCTGTCCGTCATGTGGTCGGAGCACTGCAGCTACAAGAGCTCGCGGTTGCTGCTGAAGCAGTTGCCGACCCGCGGCGCGCGCGTGTTGCAGGGGCCGGGCGAGAACGCCGGGGTTATCGATATCGGCGATGGGCTGGCCGTCGCATTCAAGATGGAAAGCCACAATCATCCATCATTCGTCGAGCCGCACCAGGGAGCGGCAACCGGCGTCGGCGGCATCCTGCGCGACGTCTTCACGATGGGGGCGCGACCGATCGCCAACCTCAACTCGCTGCGCTTCGGCAGCTTCGATCATCCGCGTACCCGCTACCTGGTGAACGGCGTGGTTGCCGGCGTCGGCGGGTACGGCAACTGTATCGGCGTGCCCACCGTCGGCGGCGAAGTCTACTTCGACGCCGGGTACAACGAGAACAATCTGGTCAACGCCTTCACCCTGGGGGTCGTGCGCACCGACAAGATCTTCCTCGCCAAAGCCGCGGGCGTCGGCAACCCGGTGATCTACGTTGGTTCGAAAACCGGTCGCGATGGCATTCACGGCGCCAGTCTGCTGGCCTCTGCCGAGTTCAGCGGGGAAGCCGAGGCCAAACGCCCGACCGTGCAAGTGGGCGATCCATTCACCGAGAAGTTGTTGCTCGAAGCCTGCCTGGAGCTGATGCAGCAAGACGCGATCGTGGCGATCCAAGACATGGGCGCGGCCGGATTGACAAGCTCGAGCGTGGAAATGGCGGGCCGTGGCGGCATGGGCATCGACATCGATCTCGATGCGGTTCCGGTGCGCGAGTCGGGCATGACGCCCTACGAAATGCTGCTGTCGGAGTCCCAGGAACGGATGCTCATCGTGGCGCGCGCCGGCGCCGAGGCCATCGTCCATCGCGTCTTCGACAAGTGGGATCTCGATGCCGCGGTGATCGGCCAGGTGACGGACGATAGTGTCTTCCGCGTCAGAGCCGGCGGCGAGGAGGTTGCCTGTCTGCCGATCGCGTTGCTGACCGATGACGCGCCGGCCTATGAGCGTCCAGCCGCCCCGCCCGCGGAGTTCGATGCGCTCCAAGCGCTGCACATCGATCAGCTGCCGCTGCCCGGCGATTACAATCAGGCGCTGCTGACGCTGCTCGATTCTCCGAACATCGCTTCGAAAGCCTGGGTATTCGATCAGTACGACTACCTGGTGCGCAGCAACACCGTCGTCGAACCCGGCTCCGATGCCGCGGTCCTGCGTATCAAGGGTACGCAGAAAGGCGTGGCCCTGAGTGTCGACTGCAATAGTCGCTATTGCGCGCTCGACCCGTACGTCGGTGCGATGATCGCGGTCGTCGAGAGCGCGCGCAACGTCGTCTGCTCCGGAGGGGAGCCCCTGGGCATCACCGACTGCCTCAATTTCGGGAACCCGGAGAAGCCCGCAGTGATGTGGCAATTCAAGGAGGCGATACGCGGCATTCGTGATGCCTGCGCGGCGCTGAACGTGCCGGTGGTCAGCGGCAACGTGAGCTTCTACAACGAAACCGAGGGCCGCTCGATTCCGCCGACGCCGACGATTGCGATGGTCGGGTTGCTGGAGCGGATCGAGCACCACACGACGCAGTGGTTCAAGGCGGAAGGGGACATCATCGTCCTGCTCGGCCGCACGCGCGAAGAGCTCGGCGCGAGCGAGTACCTGGCCCTCCAACACGGCCAGGTGCGCGGGGCGCCGCCGTGGATCGATCTCGACGTCGAAAAGCACGTGCAACGTGTCTGCCTGGCGGCGATCACCGAGGATCTGGTGCGCTCGGCGCACGACATCGCCGAAGGTGGGCTAGGCGTGGCCCTGGCGGAATGCTGCATGTCCGGCCCGGGCGCCGGTCTGGGCGCCGTCATCGAGCTCGAGGGTTCGATTCGGCCGGATGCATTGCTCTTCGGTGAAAGCCAATCGCGTATCATCGTCTCGCTGCGCCGGCGCCATTTGTCGCGCTTGCGGGAGCTGGCCGCGGCGGCCGAGACGCCACTGTCCGTGCTCGGTGAAGTCCGTGGCCGGCGGCTGGTGATTAGTCCGCTCATCGACCTCGACCTGGAAGAGGTGCGCGGCGCGTGGACCATGGCGCTGCCGCGGCGGCTCGGCAACTGAAGACTGGGAAGAGAATGGAAAACCGCGAACCGCGAACGGAAAATGAAGAACCGGCCAATTGGCAGTTGCGCAGTTTTCCGTTTGCCGGTTTTCCATTCGCGGTTCTCGATTCCCTCTTTTCCATTTTCTTTGCGGGTGTACGAGGAGGCCACGGTGTCTGATCGCTTTCACGACGAATGCGGCATCGTCGGCATCTTCGGGCATCCGGAGGCCGCCAACCTGGCTTATCTCAGCCTCTTTGCGCTGCAGCATCGCGGCCAGGAATCCGCTGGCATCGTATCGTCCAAAGGCGACATCCTGATCTCGCACCGTGGCTTGGGATTGGTCGCCGATGTCTTCAACGAGGACATCATCCGCAAGCTCGAGGGCACGGCGGCGATCGGTCACAACCGTTACTCCACCTCGGGCCAGACGTTGCTGAAGAACACGCAGCCGTTCGTCGTCGAGTACGGCGGCGGCCTGGCGGTGGCGCACAACGGCAACCTGGTCAACGCCAAGGAGCTGCACGATCAGCTCGAGGAGCAGGGGGCGATTTTCCAGTCGACGGTCGACACCGAGGTCATCATTCATCTGATGGCGGCGTCGAAGGGCGAGCGCACGGTCGACCGGGTCGTGGCGGCGCTGCGCGCCGTGCGCGGCGCGTACTCGCTGGTGTTTCTCACGCCGCACGAGCTGATTGCGGCACGCGATCCGAACGGTTTCCGCCCGCTGGTGCTGGGACGCGTCAAGGACGCTATCGTCGTCGCCTCCGAGACCTGTGCGCTCGACCTCATCGATGCCACCTACGAGCGCGAGATCGACCCCGGCGAGGTCGTGCGCATCTCTGCCGCCGGGATCGAAAGCTTTCATCCCTTCCTTACCGCGCCGCGCACCAGCTGCATTTTCGAGTACGTCTACTTCGCGCGTCCGGACAGTCGCGTGTACGATCGTAACGTCTACGAGGTACGCAAACAGCTCGGCCGGCAGTTGGCAAACGAGGAGCCGGCGGAGGCAGACATCGTCATTCCGGTGCCCGATTCCGGTGTCCCGGCCGCCCTTGGCTATGCCGAACAGGCGGGGCTGCCGTTCGAGATGGGACTGATTCGCAATCACTATGTCGGCCGCACGTTCATCGAGCCACGCGCGGCGATTCGGCATTTTGGGGTGAAGGTGAAGCTCAACGCGCAGGCCGATGTGCTCGCCGGCAAGCGCGTCGTGGTGGTCGACGACTCCATCGTGCGCGGCACCACCAGCCGCAAGATCGTGCAGATGGTGCGCAACGCCGGCGCCAGCGAAGTGCACATGCGCATCAGCTCGCCGCCGACCATCGGTTCCTGCTTTTACGGCGTCGACACGCCGACCGCCGGCGAGCTGATTGCGTCCTCGAACGCCGTCGAGCAGATCCGCGACTACATCACCGCCGACAGCCTCGGCTACCTGAGCGTGAAAGGCCTCTACAGCTTCCTGCAACCCGGCGACCGCGACGGCTTCTGCGCCGCGTGTTTCACCGGCCGCTATCCGGTGCCGGTAACGGACCAGGGGCGCACGCATCAGCTGGTGCTCTTCGAAGCGCGCGAGCGCTAGCGCGACGATCGCGAGCTGCGGACGCGACGCACCTGCGCCGGTTATTCCAGCGGCCTGTCGGACTTGGACTTCCACAGCGACCCAACCCTTGTCCGGGGCTCCGTCGAAGGAGGAGAACGGGCCGTAGAAAAGACGCCGGCCGCAGGCCTTGCGGGCCGCAACGTTCCTCATTCGTCGATACGATGCGGTTGCTGCTCGTAGACACCGCTGGTAGCGTCCGCGCATGACCAACGCCGCGTGCACCCTGTATGGGGAGAATCTGTGGATCAGTCCCTATGTGTTTTCGAGCTTCGTAGCGCTGCGCGAGAAGGCCATCCCGTTCGAGATGGTGGAAATCTCATTGGCCGACGGCCGGCACCTGGAAGCGCCGCTGCGTGATCGCTCGATCACGGCGCGCGTGCCGTCGCTCGAGCACGAGGGTTTCCATCTCGCCGAGTCCAGCGCGATCGCCGAGTATCTCGAGGAGGCATTCCCACCGCCTGGGTCTCCGAGCTTGCTGCCGCCGACGCGCCGCGAGCGCGCCCGGGCCCGCCAGCTCATGGCGTGGATGCGCTCCGACGTCCCGGCGCTGCGCGACGAGCGTTCGACCGTCACCATGTTCTATCGGTTCAAGCTGCAACCCTTGTCCGCCGCGGCGGCGCGCGATGGCGCGAAGCTGGTGCGGGTGGCCGAGCAGTTGATTCCCCCGGAAGGCGGTGAGTTGTTTGGCGCCTGGTGCCTGGCCGACAGCGAGCTGGCGTTCATGCTGCACCGCCTCATTCTCAACGGCGATGCGGTGCCCGCCCGCGTGCGCGCCTACGCCGCACGGCAATGGTCGCGACCCTCGGTGCGGGCCTTTGTTGAGCACGCGCGACCGGTAACGGTGCCTGCAGGCTATTGGACCCTCAGCGGCACACCGCAGCCCGAATCCGCATAGGACCTGCGGCCGGCGTGCAATCCCGGGAACGCCAATCTCCAGATTGGCGAAGG
>CAZTDK010000009.1:0-23861 GCA_964611965.1 uncultured Binatia bacterium (SeqCode)
CCGGACAGACTGCCGCCCCGAAACTCGAACTCCCCCAACCCAGCCCCGCCAGCAACAGCAACCAATAGACGCGCGGTGTCACCTGCGGCTGGAAGATCACCAGCCAGTCGAGGTAGTGCCGCCAGGTCGGGAGAATGAGGAGCAGCGTCGGGTGGACCGCAGTGAATGCTCCCGCAAGCCGGGGGAGCTGCAGCGCCACGACAACCGCGCACGCGAGCAGGGTGCGCCAGGCAAACAGCCGGCGCCACGAACGCGGCTGCGCCAGCACAACCAGCAACACCAGTACAGCCGGCAAGAAGAGCATCTCCGGTCTCACCTGAATTGCTAGCGACACCGCCAACCCCGCCAGTAGTGCATCATCAAGACGGTTGGTGCGCAGGTAGAGCGCGAACAGTCCGAGCGCCCACAGGCTGAAGGTGACCCCCTGGACGAACACGTCTTCCCCAGCCGAGAACCGCAGGTGCAGCGGCAGAACACACAGGAGGACTGCCGCACACAGCGCGTACGACCACCTCCGCGTCAGCAGCAAAGCGAAAAGGGCCAGGGCCGGAATGGCCAGCGCGGAGAGGACGGCGTTCGTGAAGAAGATGACGTACACGTCGTCGGGGCGGCGCAGCACGGTAGCCACGAAGTGGAATATCGCTGGTGCGGTCGCGCCGTAGGCATCACTGCCCAGACCTGCAAGAAGCTGCGGGGCACGCCCAAACGGTTCGTACTCGTGCAAGAACGTGCGTGGCGACAGCTGGAGACGCAGAGCCAATCCGGCAAGCGAGATCTGCACGAGGGTCAGGACTGCGTACCCGGATGGTCGCTGTGCGCAGACCTGGCGGCCGAGAGTGCAAAGCGTTCCAGCCAGCAGCAACCCCAGCGTCGCGAGGACCAGCCCGTTTTGAACGTTGAAAGACGACCACGCCGGCCGTACGTTCGGCGGCCGCAACAGCGTCCATTCAAATCCCGCCTCGCGGGAACGAACACGCGACTCCAGTTCATTGGCCAGAGCAGGCGGCGGCGTTCCACTAGTAACCAAGATGGCAAAACGGTTGGTGCGAGTTGCGTCAGCTGGCGCCCCAGTGGGGTGACGGAGCTCAAAGACCACCTCGCCACCCGGGCACGCATACGTACCACGAACGACGGTCCCATCGGCTCCGCAAGCCGTGAGCCTGCACGGCCCGGGCAGTGTGGTCCCACGGCCAAGCATGTCGGCCAACAAGTCGTCGTGCCCGGGGCCGACAGCCCATTTGGCGAGGTTCGAATCGGACAGTGAAGATATGGAGCTCAGCACGACCAGGCAGAGGATCAGCCCACGTCGAATGACTACTGCGCGCCGCCACGAGTCGCGTGGCGCGCGGTGCCGGCCTGCAAATGCTGGCGGCGCGGTTTCCGAACTGTCCGAGCCGGAATTCACTCTGGATGCCAGTCTGCGCTGGTCACGCACTTCACATCGTGTCGAGGGCGTCCAGAGAGAGCGCCGCCTCGGACCTGCATCTTACCAGTTACGCCATCCCTGCGGCGTCCAGTGCGGGGTAGGCGGCGCGCCTGATACGATCTGCGTGGCCCAGTGTTCCGTCGAAAGCCGCTGGCCGGTCTCCCGGGCGGCCGCACTCATGCTGGAGAGCAAGGCACGATCGCCATCCAGACGGGCGATGGCATCGGCAAGCGCGACGGGATCGCCAGGCGGGACCAGCAAGGCCTCTACACCGTGCTGCACGTAGTCACGAGCCGCAGGGATGTCGGTGGTGACAACCGGGCGTCCAGCCATGAGCGCCATGACGAGGACCGTTACCCCGGCAGCGTGGTTCGGTTCGCTACGCAACGGCAGCACCGCGAAGCGGCTGTTCGCCACTGCATCGTGAAACAACGCGAGCCGCACAACGCCGCGGTGGCGCAGGTGGGCGTTGCCTTCAATCGGATCCCCTGGCGCGTAGAGATCGACCGCATGCACGGCAGCCGGCAACAGGATCGTCGCTTGACGAAGCGTCTCCAAATCACGCAGGTGGTTGCCGCCCGAAAAGATGACCTCACAGCGGTGCACGTCTGGACCCGCAGGGAAATGGCCGGGGTAGAGCGTGTAGGGACGCCACGTGACCTGCTCCAGCGGAACGCCGTAGTTGAGGTAGAGTTGTACGTAGCTCGGAAACGCACTCTCCAAGACGAGCTGCGGCGCGGGCCACCAGCCCCCTTCGCTCGGGCGCGCACCCGGGGCGAGCCACGCGCCGAGTGCCACATCCATTCCCTTGAGCATGTGAAAATCGACCAGGACGACGCGCGCCTCGGCGCGCAACCCTTTTGCGGCGAGCGCCAGACGTGCCACCGGCAGATCGGGCGTGATGACCAGATCGAAGCGCGAGAGATCATGCGTCCTCAGCCACTCTTCGAAACCGCTAGTCCCCTTCCACTCGGCCGTGCGCGGCTGGCCCGGTCCCGGAAAGTTGCGCGGGTCCCACGCGCCCATCCACGGCGACACGATCTCCACTTCCGCCCCCCGCTCCTTCAGGGCCGCCGCCAGCGCCGGAAGCGTAGAAATGTACAAAATGGGATCCTGGCCTTCCGACGAAGTGATCAAGACCCGCGGGAGACGGCGACACGCGTACCAGGCAGGCAGCGGCCGTAGTGCGGACTGTATTGACGTTGCCGGAAACCCCTCCAGTTCTTCCAGCGCGCCCCTACAAGCTTCGTCCAAAGGACAGGTGCCGCACGCCATTGATTTCAGCATTGGCACAGACGCATCGGCGGAGGCCGGCGAGCCGGCTGCCTGAGCGCCGCCGAGGCATGCGGGAAGGTCGAGGAATGGGTTGCGCCGGGCGGCGAGCTCGAGACCCAACGCGCGAATCTCCTCGATGCTGCTTACCACCGACCGCAGCGCGGTACGCCCGCGGGGCGTGCGAATCCCGGCACGTGCGGCGATGAGGGGGAGCCCATGGCGCACGATTTCGAGCAACGCCTGGTCGCAGGACGCGGCCGGTTCGCCCATCGGCGGATGGACATGGCGCGCGCTCTCAAAACCGATGACGTGTAGTCGAATCTGCAACGCGTTTGCCGCCCGCCAGACGCGATCCAGCGCGGTGACCATTGGTGCGGCGTCGACAGCGGGCAGTCCCGCTGCAGCGTCGGTTTCAGCGGAGACCAGCAACTCGCGAATGGACAGCCGAGCCTGGGCGCGCAGCACCGTTGCAAGCTCGCGATCGATCTCCGCACGCAGTGGCAAATGGATACCCACGGTGAGAACGCGGTCCTGGACCAATGCGATGAGCACGACGAGAGAACCCTTGTGGACCTGGCGCGGTGCCGCCTTGTCCAGACTGGTTGTGTCGGCGGGAAGACAGAGCGGCAGAAAGACGTGCTTGACACCTAGCTGCTGAAGCCGGCCAGCATGTTCGGGGAGCCTGCCCCCGGAAGCGTCTTCCACAAGCGCCAACTGCAGGGAGCTGTCCTTTGCGGCGCGTGCAATTGCCGCCAGATGCGGAAACCCCGCCACGTCCGTCCCCTGGACGTAGATGCGGCGATGACCCATCCGTACGGCGTGTTCAAGCTGCGCACGCCACTCCTCTTCAGGCAGCACTTCAGCGTCCAGAGCCAGGACGCGCGAGCAGAGCGCGCAACCTTGCTGGCAGGCAAAAGGGAGTCGCAGTCTCATGGCCTCGCAGCACTACTGTTCTTGCCGCGTTGGTAGCGTGATCGTTGTTTGAGTTGGACAAGTCAAGCGGTGGCACTTCCATCCCAATCCGCAATCGTCATTGAGCGGCGCCGCCAACCGCACACGAACGGCCGGTGTCCTCACAGAGATCGGCTGGCGCGACCCCTTCGTCATCTTTCGGATCCAGGCGCGATGGCAAGGCACTTGATGCCGGGCGAGTTCGACGTGTTCTTCGCCCTGCCGAGAGGCAGCACCTCCTGGCGAGCACAGAAGAAGACGATCGTTTGGCAAGTCCCACCGGACGGTAGCCCCTAAAGACATCTCAGGTCCCAAAATCAAGCCGTCAAGGGAATTTTGTTGACAATGGCGGTGGTGGCCATGGTAGACTCGGGAGTCTCGAAATCTCATGGTCCTTGGTGGCGGGGTTACTTGCCGTGAGGCATCATTTTGCGGTGGTGAGTTTGATCCTCATTTATCTGCACGGTTGGTGCGGTGCGTGATCGCGGAGCAAAGTTGATGGTTAGCAGACCGGCTCATAACGGGAGCCACAACTTGCAACGGTCGTCGTGAACCACCGTGGTACGAACAGCATCCTAGCGGAGGCGTCCCCTATGGCAGTCGATCGGCCACCCTATGAGCGAGGAGCGGGAGTGGACACGCCACCCCGGACAACCGAATCAAAGCACGGGGGTCGCGGAATGCTGCAACGGTGGATCGGTCAATCGGGTGCAACGGTGATGGCTTTGGTGCTGGTCACCGTCGCCTCCAACGCGGGTGCGCTCATTGTCGACGGGGGGCCATTCTACGCCGGCAGCGGCGGCGTTAGTGGGAGCTGTACAGTCAGCGGTACGCCTAGCTTGAGCGGCGGCGCAATGATCACGTGCACGGGCTTGAATCCGAACAATTTTCAGAACCTGTACTTCGGTATCCGCAATGATCAATTCGTGAACGGCGAGACCATGACGGGCGTCGCGCCCGCGGCAAATTCCGGAGCGGTGTACCGGATCGCCGGCACCTCAGGCAATTCCCAAATCACGTACGCGGGGACGACGTCGGTTTTTGACTCAGTTTCCGGAACGCACAGCGTCACAACTAATTTGGTGCTTGCGCTCACCGGGGGGACGGCCACCCTTACCGCTGCCGGGGGCAACCCGGCCAACAATGGCAACGGCGATATCGCCGACCTTTGGAAGGTCACCAGCAGCAACCTCACCGTCATCGTCAATGCGCAAGCGTCGGATGCTCCGTTCCCGGTTCTTGGGCTTTCGTGTCCAACCGTGTTCGACCCCAGCCGTACCCGTAACGGGATCGATGGAGACATCAGCAAGATCGACGTGGGCTTCTACTGGGAAACGCTACCGACCCGGACGCCAACTTCCACGCCGACGCAAACGCCGACTCGCACCAACACGCCGACGCTGACGCCGACGCAAACACCGACCCAGACCGCGACGACCACCATTCTGCCAACGGCCACGCCGAGCGACACTCCAACCGAGACGCCCACGGAAACCCCGACGAACACGCCGACGGAGACGCCGACGGTCACGCCGACACCGACCTTCACCCCGACCAAGACACCAACGTCGACGCCGACGCCGACGCCGACGGTGACGCTGACGCCAACCGGGACTATCGGCCCGTGCACCGGCTTCGTCCCCTCCAATCCATGCATCCCCGGGACCGGTCCCAAAGCGACCGATTGCAACCTCGAATGGTTTGCCCCACCGGTAAAACTGAACAGTAAGGGCATCCCGCGTAACCGGGTGATTTGTTACGAAGGCGATCCGCGGTGTGATCAGGACTCGGATCTGGCAAACCATAGCTGCACCTTTAATACGGTGATGTGTATCAACAACACCGACCCGCGACTCCCGACCTGCTTTGCCTCGGGTATCTCCACATTTGAAGTCAAGCGGCCGTTGCGCGGTGGAAGCGACGACGCCATCATCGATGTTCTGGAAAATCAGGCGGGGAGTGGTGGCTTCGGCGTCACCGTGGTCCGCAAGCGCACCCCGTTGCCGACGCCCGCCGCGATCAACGGAAGGCCGAACACCTGCAGTGCGCCAATCAGTGTCGTGGTGGCGCAACACGTCTCGACCGGGGGCAGGGCAAGCGCCGCCCGCAAGACTTTCAGGACGGACGTCGTCACGCAGTTCCTCAAGCACGATACCGACGCGCTGACCCTCGAATGCCGGCCGAGCACCTGTGGTGACGGCAAGATCCAGGCTGATCATGAAGAATGCGATGACGGCAATCGACTGAACGGCGACGGTTGTGACCAGGGGTGTCACATCGAGCTGCCGACCCCGACGCCGACGCTGACGCCAACGCAGACCAACACGCCGACCACGACCCCCACGGCGACCTCGACCGACACCCCGACCGATACGCCAACGGAAACGCCGACCAACACGTTCCTCCCCGGAGTCCCCACCTTTACTCCGACGAACACCCGGACTTCGACGCCGTCGCCAACCCCGTCGAACACGCCCACCATCACGCTGACGCCTACCAAGACGGGCACTCCGACCACCACGGCGACGCCGACGATCACGGCGACGCCAACGCCTGAGACACGACGCTGCACGTTCCTGGGCGGGAGCCAGGTGCATCTGAAGAGCAACCTCTCCCTGACCGTTGGCCTCACCGGCTATCAAGATTGGACATTTGGACCCAGCGATGCCAACGGCGTGCGCCAGATCGCCGTGCCGGCCAGCGGCACCCATTTCGACTGCGTGTCAGTCTTCGGGCTTGCCACGTTCTGTGCCCGTGCGAACATTGATGGGAGCGGGGTGATCGATTGCAACGGAAATGGGAACACTTCCGGCTACGACAACACCGCGCAGCAAGACCACAACAGCAACAACGGCAACGACGCGGACTTTGACAACGACCCGACATGCACGGCCACCTTCACCCAGCCTGGTGGGCAGGTTTCGTCAGCAAACCTCGAAGACGGCAGCACTACGCATCCACACACCGGGGTGTGCAACAGCCCAGTGCACATCGTGGAGAGCGGGACGTTCCCGGAGGGAGGAATGAAGCTGACGGAGAACCTGATTATCAGGTTCAGCACGACGGTGACGTCCTGCGGCTCCAACACTTGCCCCGCCGACAATGCGCCCTTCGATGCGTCTGCGGGTGACATCGCGGTGACTGCCAGCATTACCTCGGGTACGTCTACTGCAACGATCTTCGACTCCAACAATACAACGGGGTTCACCTTCTCCGACACGGTGGCCGGCGCGCCGTTCGGTTGCGACAACATCGATGCGGGCGTGCTGAGCGCGGGCCAACTTGGGGGAACATTCCCCGCACTGGATTTGCAACCGCCAACCCTCAAAGATGCCATTGGGTCACTGACACTGCTGTGTGAGTGAGGAGCCGGGAACGCGGGACAGCGGATGCGAAAGCCATCGCGGGCGATAGTAGATGTTTTTCCATGACTCGGCGTTTGGCGAGCATGGCATGGTGAGACTCAAAGCCGATCGGGACCCAGGTCGTGTCGATGGGGTGCCTTCGGTATAAGGAGACAAAATGAGCGAGAAGAAACCCGAGCTGCCTTCATTGCGGAAGACGCCGCTGGATTTCCTCAGCCGTGACGAGGCCCGTCAGGCGGTGAAGCCAGAGGTGGCCCTTGACGTCTCCGAGGCCGCGCAGGCGCTGCGCACCGATCCAAATAGTGAAAAGATGCTGCTGGCACAGCACATGTCGCACGCGTCGCATGGCAGTCATGGTTCACACGGCAGTCACGGGTCGCACGGCAGCCACGGGTCGCACGGCAGCCACGGTTCACACGGCAGTCACGGCTCGCACGGCAGCCACGGTTCGCACGGCAGCCACGGCTCACACGGCAGCCACGGCTCACATGGCTCGTGGTAAACGGGGCTGCGGACAGAATCGTCAGCGGAGGTGTGCCATGGCAGTCGATCAGCGAGATGCCGGAAGATCAGACGTGGACCGTGCCGCACCACGACCGTGGAGGACGCGGTATAGGGTAACCCTTGTCACGCTGGCGCTGTTCGGCGTCGCCTCGAGAGCCACGGCCCTCACCATTGACGGTGGGCCCTCATACTCCCCGCCAGGCGGGGGCAGTTGCTCTGTGAGCCCTCCGATCAGCACCTCTCAAGGGCCCAGCATCTCCGAAGTGACAGTGACCTGCTCCGGGCTGGTCCCGAGCGCCGTCCAAAATCTGTATTTCGGGATCAAGAACGACGCGAACGTCAACGGCGAAACCATGACCGGCACCGCGCCAACCAATGCGTCGGCTGCGGTCTACAGATTCGCGAGCTCGGGAGGTACTTCGATCACCTACGCCGGGAATTCCGGTGGCACCGCCACAACGGTTTTCGACACCGTTTCTACGCTCAATGTGAACACGCAGCTGGTGCTGCTGTTCCAGAGCGGAACGGGTTCATTGGTCAACACCGGAGGCGCCCCCGCCAACAACGGCAATGGGGATATTACCGACCTGTGGAAGGTCACCGCTTCCAGCTTTACGACCAAGGTCAATGTGAACGCAGCGGTGTCCCCCACGACTCCGAGCGACAATTCAGTCCCGACCGTGTTCAACCCGGCACGTACTCGCAACGGTGTAGACAAAGACATCAGCAAGGTGGATCTGGGCTTCTACTGGCAAGATCTTCCCACCCCGACTCCCACCTTTACGCAGTCGAATACGCCGACGGTGACGGTCACCCCGACCGTAACGCCGACGGAGACGCCAACGGAGACCCCGACGGAGACGGCGACGGATACCCCGACGGATACGCCAACCGAGACGCCGACGGACACGCCAACCGACACCCCGACGGAAACGCCGACGGACACCCCGGTAACACCGAGCCCGACGGACACTCCGACAGACACCCCAACACCGACCGTCACTCCGACCGCCACTGCCACCCCGACGGTAACGTTGACTCCAACGGTGATCGGTCCGTGCGCGCCAATGGTGAAGCCGCACGTCTCGATCAGCATGCTCACCACCCCGCCTGGAGACGAGAGGTTCCGCTTCGGAGGCTCCATGATGTTGCCGCTGACCCCGCCTGTGGACCCGGTCACGAAAGGGGTGCGCATCCTGGTCTACGACAACACGGGAGCGACGGTTGTCGATGCCACCATTCCCGGCGGGGCCTACAGCACGCTCACGAAGACGGGATGGCAGCTCAACCGTCTCGGCACCAGGGCGACATACAACAACCGCAGCACGACGGGGCCCTGGATATCCGGTATCCGTACGGTGACCGTTAGCGTTGTCCCAAAAACCCCCGGGCTCTTTAGATTCAGTGTTGGTGGGAAAAAGGCGAACATCGCCAACGTGCCGGCAGCGAACCTGCCCGTCACTGCGAAGATGTTGCTCGATCCACCGTTCGCGAATTCGGGGCAATGTGGCAACGCGCTTTTCCCCGGCGGCCCGCGGCCGACGCCACATTGCGCAATCATCCGAGGGGGGCTGCGGTGCTCGTAGTGGAGGAACGCGGGCGCGGGAGCGTCATCGCTGATCGACGCTTGTCCGGTGCACGTGAAGAGCAGCAGGGAAACGGACCGGCCCGCAGGCACAGTTCACGCAATGGGAGCGTCTCATGAAAACCAACGAGCTCGTCAGATCTACTCTCGCGGGTATCTTCCTGTCTGCGATTGCCGCAGTGACGTGGCCCTTTGCCGCGACCGCCGTCGGGCCGATGTGCACGGATGTCGCTCCGGTCAACGACTGCGTCCCGGGTGGAGGAATAAAGTCGACGGATTGCAACATCGAGTGGTTGGTCAACCCCGCCCCGCCGCGCGACACGAGAGGCATCCCAAAGAACACCCTCACCTGCTACGAAGGCGACCCGCGCTGTGATTTCGACCCGGATTTGACCAACTCGAAATGCACGTTCAACGTGGGCGTCTGCATCAACAACACCGACCCTCGCTTGTCGACCTGCCAAGCCACCGGACTGGCATTGCTCAAGGTGAAATCACCCAGCATGACGAGCCTGAACACGCTCGACCAGGCGAATTTTTCGGCGCTGACCGGCGGCATCGCCGAGCTCAGCCTGCCGAACGCGGCGTCGAATCAATGCACGACTCCCATGGACATCGACGTATCGATGCTTGGACCGACGGGACGGCTCTCGGCCAAGAGCAAAGTGCTCATCCTCAGCGCCACTTCGCAGTCCGGCACCTCTGACAGCGACCGGCTGACCTTGAAGTGCATCCCCAGTACCTGCGGGAACTCGCTCGTCGATCAAAGCGGGACTCGCGTGCGTGACGGAAGTCAAGAAACCTGTGACGACGGCAACCGTGTCAATGGCGATGGCTGCGATCAAGGATGCCAAGTTGAACCCGGCTGGATATGCACGAACCCTCTCGGTGGGCGGTCCATGTGTTCCCAGGTGACGCCGACACCGACACCGACGGCGTCAGCCTCCTCGACGATGACGCCGACGCCGACACGCACGGCGACGCCGACGCCGACCGTGACACATACGCCCACAAAGACGCCAACACCGACCCGGACACCGACCAATACCAAGACGTTCACGCCGACATGGACGGCGACGCGGACGCCGACCGACACGCCGACGTTCACGCCCGCGAACACTGGCACCCCCACGTCGACGCCAACGTCGACGCGGACGAGAACACCCACTCCGACCGTCACCCCGACGCGGACGCGGCCACCGCGGGTTCAAATCACGGGGCCGGCCAATGGCATCTTTACCACGGGATCGCAGGCGACGGTGACCGGGAAGGTGATCGATGGGGTGCCGGATCAAGTAGTAACGGTCAATGGGAATCTCGTAACCGTTCAGGCGGACAATACGTTCACGTCGCCGCCCATGCCGCTGTCGCAGATCTTCAACCCGATGGTTGCCCAGCTGAATGTGGCGACCACCGGATTCGTCACGGCCGACCGCGTGGTCGTCATCCAGGGCGCTTCGATTCCTGACGGCTCCTATTCACCGCAAAGCATCGGCATGCGGATCAACGATTCGGGTTTCAACGCGCTGGCCCCACTGCTACCCTCGTTGGTCAACATCGATCTCAGTACCCTGGTTCCGGCAGGCACGTCGCTTGGCTGCTACAGCGCCGTTGTCACATCGGTCTGCGCTTCGATCGCGGACGCCTCCTTCGGAACTTTCGGCGTCAGCATTGACTCGCAGACCGGATACGTCACCGGCGATATCTCCATCAACAATGTGGTGGTCGATGTCGACACCGACGCTGGCAACCTGCGGGTGACCGCGCAGCGCATCGACATCGTGGGCAACTACAATCTAGCACCATGCGCGCCAGGTAATGCGACATGCAACGGTGACCCGAGCAATGTCGACGTCTCCCAGCTCGGTGATGTGAATGTGAGCTTCATCGGCTTCGACCATACCTGGACCAGCGGTCTCTGCGATGTGCTCAGCTTCATCTGCGACGCGATCATTGGCGACATCCAAAGTCAGGTGACGAGCGCCCTCGTGAACTACCTGAAAGATCCGGATGGTGCAGGAAATCAGGACTCGCCGATTGCGGGAGCGATCCAGACTGCGCTTGACGGCATCAGCCTCACCGGTCCGCTCAGCCAGGCGCTCGGTTCTACCCTGTCGACGCCAATCCACAGCATCGCTGAGGACACCAGTGGCATCACATTCGATTCCGATGCACGGGTCGTCGCCACACCGGTTGCCGGCGCGCCGAACTTCACCGCCTCGTACCATGTCAGCGAGACATTCCCGACCCTGGGCGCGACCACACCAAACGGTATTCCGTACGATCTGGCTCTGAGCATCTCGACCTCGGCGTTCAACCAGCTGCTCAAGGCCGAAACCGAGACCGGCATCTTGGATCTGCAAGTAACGCAGTTCGCATTTGGAGGCGGTCAACCGGTACCGTTGACGGCTGGGGTTCTATCGGTAGTCATCCCAGAGTTTGCGTCTTTGCCGCCTACGCTGCCGTTGGCGATCAAGCTCACGCCGTCCATCGCCCCGATCCTGACGGGCGGCACTGGTCCGAACGGCGAGCTTGGGGACATGCGGATTTCCAATTTTATCGCCGACATCATTTCGACGACCGACCAGACTCTCTACCTGAGAATCGCCGCCGATATCCGTACCGGGTTCAACGCCAGCTTCGACGCGGCAACCGGAATGCTGGCGTTCTCGGTGACCCCGCCACAGGCAAGTGCCGTCACCGTGGTCCTGATGGACAACCCGATCGCCACGACCCAGGATTTGCAGTCGATCCTGGCGCCGCTCCTGGTGCAGGCATTCCCGGATCTCGGCAGCAGCCTTGGGGGCTTCCCGATTCCACAGTTCTTCGGCCTCCAGCCGACGGTGGTCGGCGTGGGTAAGGCCGGTCCGTTCCTGGCGGTGTACCTGCGCTTGTAGAGCCTTGCGGCAAGCGGGCCGGCAGTTTTCTGCGGCCCGCTTGCCGTTGAGTCTTCAGACTGCGCGCACGGCGGATGCGGTCGCTGCCGGCCCCTTCATGGAACGCGGGCGCGCGCCAGCAGGAGAATCCATTCGTTGGTCGTTTGCAGTGTCGCGCGATGATGCCCGACGACGGATAGCGAGCGCCGCCGCGCAAACGGCAGAACCTCCTCGCTTGCCACGTTGCGAAAGTGCTGGTGCCCGGCGCGTGGCGCATGATCGGCAGCGACCACCTGCTCCTGCCGTCGGAGCATGGCAAAGGGGGTGCACTCGACGAGCAGCAGCTCGCCGCCTTCCTTGAGCAAGTGGGCCATGCGCGCGACGGCATCGTCGAGGTCGATGACGTGATTCAACGACCGCAAACACAGGATGTGGTCGTAGCTCGCGGGTTCAGCTCGAAACTCCTCGATGCCGCATAGATGAAAGCGACCCTCCGGAAACTCGGCGCGCAAACGCGTGAGGCTCACTTCGTCGGGATCGAGACCGGTATACTGAACGGCGCCAGAACGAATCAGCGGTCCAAGCTGCTCCCGATAGAGCTGCTCGCCACAACCGACATCGAGCACGCGCCCGCGCAGACCGGCGATGTAGGCCGCAATCCACGCTTCCTCGCGCGCAAAGGGCGGTCCCTCGATCACGCGGAATCGGCGCCCGCATCGCGTGCGGTGCGCGCACGCATCACAAGTCGGGTCGGGGAGCAGCCGCCGCATGCCTTCGGCGAAGTCATCCAGAACACCGGGGCGCGCACGATCGACGAAGAGATGACTGAGCTCGTCCTTGACACGGGAGATAGCTGCGGGTGCGAAGTCGCCGGTGTCCGTGACGTAGAGCGCCAACTGTGCGCCGTCCTTGAGCCACACCTGTCGCGACGGATCATCTGCGCCTGCCGCGCGGTATGCCGTGCAGGTCTCGCTCTGCTCGCTCCAGGGAACCGAGGTCGTCGTGCGCACGAAGTTGAACGAGTTGGCCTGCGGGCGTGCCGGGCTCACCGCCATTGGTTCGGCAATCTCGTCCAGCCTTCCGAGACAGCAGGCTCGCGGTGCGCCGGCAGCGAACTGCGGCAATAGCGGCGGAACGATTAGATGCGGGCCGGGCGTTGCTTCCTCCGGCAGTCCCTCCCAGGCGAGCAACGGGCGCGTGGGACCGGCATTCCACTGTGCGACGGTACCGGCAACACGGTGCCACGCAGCCGGGTCTTGAAACTCGGCGCGGCTGGTGGGATCAATCGCAACCACGATCTGCACGCGCGGTGAAGAGAGCGCTCTTCCCAGATGTTCGACCTCCGAGACGACCGCCTCGATCGGTCGCGAACGCGTGGAGAGCGCCACATCGACGTCACAGGCTGTGCCGGCCTCGGCGATCCATGCGCGCAGCGCGGCAAGTGCCTGATCGAAAGCCCCGGGCACTTTCGTGGCTCGGTCATGCGTATCGCCGATACCGAAGAGCTGAACTCTTAGATACGACAAGCCGGCGCGGCGCAGCCGCTCACGCATGTGCGGGTAGACGAGTGGCCGTCCCGTTGTGATGATTCCCGGGGCGCATCCCGCGGCCCGTATTATGGCAATGAGCTGCAGCAGGTCAGGCTTGAGAAACGGCTCGCCGCCAACCAAGACGACCAGTCGGCCAACCGTGAGCGGTAGCGCGGCTAGAGCGCGTTTGAGCTCAGTCGGCTGGAGCCCGGGGAGCGCGGTGCTGGGATCGATGGGACACGCACCGCAACCGTAGCTGCAGGGCGCGCCAGTCCACACCAGGTACGTGTCGGAGCAGGGTCTCATAACAACGGCAGGCGGAGCCGTCACTCATCTTCGTCTCCCACATCGTCCACGGCGGCGTTTTTCCCAACGAGATCCTCCCACTCGAAAGCTTCCTCTTGCGAACGGATGAGCGACACGAGGGCATCCGCCAAGCTGCGTGGTGGCGATCCGCTTTTCAGCATGATGGCGAACTGTCCGGTTTGAATGGCCTCGCGCGACGCAGTGCTCGGATGACTGAACTCGAAGACCGCCTCACCGCCAGGGCATGCATACGTGGCCTTGATGGTTGTGTAGATCACCTCACCAGCGCTAAGGGTGCAACCCGCAAGCGTGACCCCCTTCCCGAGCATCGCGGCGATCAGATCCTCTTGTCCTGGCGGAATCATTGGGGATCCGGGAGTTGCAGGTTCCTCCGCAGCCAGGGCGGGAGCGGCAAGCAGGGCGCAGAAAAGACCGACGGCCATAATCCATCCAGCCTCTCGGCCGCATGGATGACCCGACGCCAGCCATGCGACGTGGTTGCGAGCGTGTTGCATGGAGGATACCTCCTTTTGATATCCGGCATGCTGCCACAGGCTCTGGGGGTAGTCCAGCAAGAGCCGGCGGCGGATTGGGCGGGCGGGCCAGCAGTCTGTCAGCGGAGCATGAAAGGGACGCCGACCGCAGGTCCTAGTTCGCGATGCGGTAGAACGCCAACTGCCGCGGTCTCCGTGCGGGCTCGCACATCTGCTGGCGCGCGGCGCCGCGGTAGATGCTGCAATCAAGGAACGATCCGGCCACGACGGCCTCCTCGCGTAACGGCGGGGCTACGAGCGTCGCCGTGAGCTGCGCACATGTCGCCGCCGCGAAACGATAGTAAGGGAGGTCCAGACAGGGCACGCCGCGGAAGAAGAGGCAGTTGCCGCGGTGGCAATCGATGTCGGCGCGGTGCTCCAAGAACCGCGTCATCCCGAGCAGCTCGATCCCGCCGGCGCCGGCAGCGGCGGCAATCATATGGTACTTGTTCATCGCCTCGATGGTGGAGTGGGTCTCGCGAAACAGGGCGTCGTCGTCGGGCACGATGACACGGTCGATGCCTGCGGGGAGGGACGCCATGGCGGCGCGAAAGAAGTCGTGTTCGGCAGTCTCGAGATGGCGCTCGTGCAAGGTGGGCCAAAACAGCAAGGGCAACGCCGCTGCCCACAAGACGCAGCCCACTGGGATGACGTGCAGGGCTCGCCATGGCGATTCCCACAAGAGCGCCAGGCCGTACCCCGCGATCAGCGAAAGTGGCAGGACCTGATTGCTATACGTGCGCGCCAAATGATGGGGTAGGGTGTTCGGTAGCACGATCAAAGATACGGCGGCAAGGAGGGGCAGCGGTGCCAGCCAGCGGACGCGGCTACCCCGATCGCCGATCGCGGCGATAGTCCCAACGAGGACGGGGACAATGGCGAAGATCGGGTTTCCGAACAGCTCGCGAGCGCCGCGCAGGCACTCGTCCAGATGCGTCGGGTTCAGGGCCAGATACGACGAGCCGGCGCTGAGCGCTTCGAAGACGTACACTCCCATGAAGAGGATGAAACAGACCGCTGCCGGGGCGAACCAGCGGAGCTCGAGGGCGCGCCGCGTGGAAAAGAGGTAGATGGCGACGGGCACGAGGAACAGAATGTTTTCGTATCGCACCTGCGTCAGGAGGGTCAGCCCGGCCGCCGCAGCCAATACCGACAAGGCACGCGCGCGCGGCGCCGCATTCGTCGCCCCGACGGCGCTCACCAGCAACAGATAGGACCCGGCCGCGAGCAGGGACGGGCTGATGGACAATGAGTCGGTGGCGGAGAAGAGCACATGCAACGGGTGCAAAGCTACCAGCGCCGTGCTGATCATGGCGAACGCACGCATCGTGGGTACGAGGCGGCGGCACAACATGTACACCAGCGGTACCGTCATGGTCGCCGCTAAGCGATTGAGAAGGATCGCGTGCTCCAAGTCACGGGCGGTGCGTGCATACACCAGCGAGTACAGCTGCGCGGCACCGAAGTGCCCGTTGTACCCGAGGAGGATGCGGCTGTAGCCGATGCCGCCCAGGTCGGACAGGTTGTGCTCGGCGACGAAAAATCGGAGTCCCGCAGCCACCGCTGTCCACGCCAAAGCGATGCCGAAATCCACTTGCGCAAACGCCTCACGCAACCCGCCACGCGACAGATTGCGCGCCAGGAGCGCAACGGTGCAGAGAACAAACAGGAGGACGTTGACCCGGACGGTCAGGAGCCAGAACGGGAAATTGTCATCACCTTTACCGAAGAGCAGATCCACGTCAGGGCTTCGAGACCCGTCGACGTCGGCTCAACACCCAACCTCCGCCCGCAAGTCCCAGCAGGATTGCCACGGCAAGTAGGATGATCGTCGTCCGCGAAGAGCTCCCGGGCGTCGCCGCCGTCCACTGCCACTCGAAGGTCGACTCGTGGGAACGCACGCGCGACACCAGCGCGTCCGCCAAGCCGTCCGGCGGTGCCCCCTGCTTCAGCGCGACGGCAAAACGCGAGGTTTGCGTTGCGCCGGCGGGTCCGGTGCCGGGATAGCGTAGCTCGAAGACCACCTCGCCTTGCGGGCACGTGTAGGACGCCGCCACGAAGGTCCGCTCGACGTTGCCCCCGGCGAATTTGCAGTCGCCGGGAAGCGTCGCTCCGCGTCCCAGCATCTCCGCCAACAATTCCTCTCGTCCCGGGGGAATCACGGCAGTGCTGCCGGACTCGCGTTCTGCCTCAGCCTCCGCGGGTGTCCCGGCCCCGCCTGGCTCCGCTTGGCCGACCGCGATGCGCGCGCCAAGCAGATCCACGGGATGCAGCCCGAGCAGGAGAAGCATGCTGCCCGCGGCAATGGTGATGTGCCGCAGTGGTGAGGAAGCGGACCGCGTACTGACAGGGCGCAGCATCGTCGGGGGCGACCTTAGCGAGCAAGTTGACTGGCGTCAAATCGTGGATCAGGCCAAGCGGGCGCGCCGCGGATCAATGCGGCGTGAACTCGCACTCCAGGTGTTTGATCCCGTGGATGAAGAACGACTGCAGTCGCGCCGGCTCGGCGACCGCATGAATGTCGGGCAAGCGCTGGAACAATTCGCGAAACATCACGCCGATCTCGCGGCGCGCCAGGTGCGCCCCGAGACAGAAATGCGGACCCGGTCCGCCGAAGCCGATGTGCTCGTTGGGCTGGCGCGCGACATCGAACTCGAAGGGCCGCTCGAAGACCGCCTCGTCGCGATTTCCCGAACAGTACCACAGCACGACCTTCTGCCCGGCCTCGATCTTCTGGCCGCTCAACTCGGTGTCGCGCGTTGCCGTGCGGCGAAAGTGGATCACCGGCGTCGCCCAACGCACGATCTCTTCGACCGCGGTCGGGGTATAGCGTTCGACGTCCGACATCCAGAGCGCGCGCTGCTCGGGATGATCGGTCAATGCCTTCATCCCGTGGCTGATCGCGTTGCGGGTGGTTTCGTTGCCGGCGGCAACCAGCAACACGAAAAACGAACCGAGCTCCTGATCGGAGAGCCGCTCGCCGTCGACCTCGGCGTGCACCAGCGCTGAGGTCAGGTCGTCGGCGGGATGCTCGAGGCGCATCCGCCCGAGCTCCTGGACGAGCTGCGCGAGCTCCGCGCCCGCTTGCAGCATCGCCGGCACAATTGCCAGCGGGTCGTCGACGTACTCCGGATCGCCGGCCCCGAGGATGAGGTTGGTGCGGTCGAACACGAAGCGATACTGACTTTGCGGAATGCCCATCATGTCGCAGATGATCTTGAGCGGCAGCGCGGCGGCGATCTCGGTGACGAAGTCGACCTGCCCCTTCTCGATCACGTCGTCGATGATCGCGGCCGCCGCGCGCTGCACGTCCTGCTCGACGCGCTGGATCATGCGTGGCGTGAACCCGGTCGACACAATCCGGCGCAAGCGGGCGTGGCGCGGGTCGTCCATGCCGATCATCGAACCGAAAAACTCGTTGAAGTCGGGAGGCAGGTCCGTAACATTGAACCCCCGTCCCGAACAGAAGATCTCCGGCGCACGGCTGATCGCGAGAATGTCGTGATAGCGCGTGATTGCCCAGTACCCCGGCCCCTTCGGGAATGGCAGGCCTTCGATCCATGGCTCCTGGTGAAACGAGATCGGTCGTTCGCGCCGCAGCGTCGCGAACGCACCCTCGCGCTCCTCCAGCGGCCTGATCCAAAACGGCAGATCGGAGAGATCGATCTCGTCGACTTTCAATACCTCCTGCGGCTGCATGGCGACCTCCTCCTACGAGCGCGCATCATAGACACCCACCGCTCAACATCAAGGTTTCGGCTCCCTGTTGCTCTGTGGCCATTCGCTCGTGGTCGAGATAGCCGCGCGCGGCGCCCGGTGGACCGTTGGGGAGCGCAGATCAACCAAGCGAGCCCGGTTTTTGGTTGATCAGACCGGAAGAAGGTCGGGGCGATAAACTCCCAGTTGACAATTGATGCCAGCCCGCCATACGGTCGGCAATCCACATGTTGCCCGTGAACATCGGCAGCCGGACGACCTGACCGTCGGGCGCCACGCACTGATTCACCACTTGCAGGCTGACGAAGGTTCGAGCGCACACTTCCGACCACAGAGGGATGATGACACTATCGAAGAAATCAATCGGGCCACGCGCGCGCGCCTGCGTCGCGGGCGCAACGTCGCTGGCTGTGCTCCTCGTGATCGGGCGGCTGCCCGCATATGCCGCCTGCGTCGGTGACTGCGACGCCAGCGGAAACGTCACGGTCGACGACCTCGTGGTGATGGTCAACGTGGCGCTCGGTGACACCCCGGTCAGCGGGTGTGCGGCCGGCGATCAAAACGGCGACGGGACGATCACCATCGACGAGATCATTGCTGCCGCCTCCAACGCGCAACACGGCTGCCCCAATACGCCGACACCGACGGCGACCCCGACGGCGGCCGGGTCCCCGACCAGCACACCGATACCGACCTTCGCGGCGCACGGCAGCGTCGAGCAGATCTACGTCACCGACGCCGACCCCGGTGCAGCGCTGCAGCTGATCGACACCACCGGTCAGACCGTCCAGACCGGCACTGCCGACGCGCAGGGATCGTTCATCTTTCGCAAGGTGCCCATCGGCAGGGGCTACGTCGTTGTCATGAACCCCGGTGACTCGCAGCAGGAATCGCAGCCCGTCGCGGCGACGGATCCGCACGACCCCCCCGATCCGTCCCTCTATTCGAGTCAGCAGATCGTCGACGGCTATCAGTACCTGACCACGCGTGACGGCACCAAGCTCAACATCATGGTGTACCTGCCGGGACCGATCGACCAGGGCCCGTACCCGACGCTGGTCGATTACTCGGGTTACGACGACGGCAGCGCCGTCGGGCCGACGACGGACCCGGTGGGTGTCCTCTTCGGCCAGGCGGCCGGCTACGCCGTCGTTGCCGTCAACATTCGTGGCACCGGCTGCTCCGGCGGCGCGTTCGATTTCTTCGAGACGTTGCAGTCCACCGATGGGTATGACGTCATTGAAACCATCGCGGCGCAGCCGTGGGTTCTACACCACAAGGTGGGGATGGTGGGTCTCTCATACCCCGGTTACAGCCAGCTCTTCGTCGCGCAGTACCAGCCTCCTTCACTCGCGGCGATTGCGCCACTCTCGGTCATTTCCGGTGTTGCAAACATCTTGTACCCAGGCGCGATCTTCAACAACGGTTTTGCCCTCGGCTGGGCCACGGGACGAGTGCACGATTCGATGGTTGGTGGCCAGCCCTGGTCGCAGACGCGCCTCGACAATGGCGATCAGGTGTGCATCGCAAATATGAAGCTGCGTGGCCAGACGCCCGATCTTCTGGCGGAGATCTACGCGAACACCGTGATCGACCCGTCGATCGTTGACCCGCTGACTCCGTCGACATTCGTCAACCGGATCAACGTGCCGGTGTTTCTTGCGGGGGCGTGGCAGGACGAGCAGGTCGGCCCTTACTTCGCCACGATGATCGGGAATTTTACGGGCACGGACAAGCTGCACTTCACCGTGGTCAATGGAGCCCACGGCGATGCGCTGGACCCGGCAATCTTCAGCCGCTGGCTGGAGTTCCTGTCCTTCTATGTGCGTCGCGAAATCCCGCAGCTCTCTACCGGGGCGGAGGTAGCCCTGGAAGGATATGCCGGGATCTACTTGGGCGCTCGCAAGGTGACGATCGAGCAGGACCGCTTTACCAATGCTCCATCCTTCGACGCGGCGCTGGCAAGCTTCGAAAGCGAGCCCAAGATCCGCATCCTTTTCGACGGCGGCGGCGTCGCACCGTTTGGTAGCCCGCAGGCGGGCTTGGAGCGCTCGTTCAATCAGTGGCCGGTGGAGGGCTTGCAGCCGGGGATCTGGTACTTCCAGGATGCCGGCCGGCTGGATACGGCCCTGCCCGAGGGCGATGGCGCGGACTCGTACATCTACGACCCGTCGCGGTCGCAACTCTCCAGTTGCCCGGGTTGCAATGTGTGGCTCGCCAAGCCGCCGTGGGATTGGCAGCCGCTGCCGAGTGGCAAGGCCGTCGCCTACGTGACCGATCCGCTCACCGAGACGTTGGAGATGGTCGGGTCCGGAAGTGTCGATCTGTGGTTGCAATCGACCGCCACCGATACCGACCTGCAGGTCACGCTGAGCGAGGTGCGGCCGGACGGCAATGAAACCTACGTCCAGACCGGCTGGCTGCGCGCCAGTCGACGCAAGCTCGACGACGAGGCGTCGACGGTCCTGCGGCCGGTGCAGACGGGTTTCGCGATCGACGTCGCCGATCTTCCGGCGGGGCAGTTCGTCCTGGCGCGTGTCGAGATGTACCCATTCGGCCATGTCTTCCGAGCCGGTTCGCGCATCCGAATTTCCGTCGAGGCGCCCGGCGGCGATCGTCCCGCGTGGCAGTTCGACGCGCTGCCTTTGCCGATCGACGGCAGCCAGGTGATCAACACCATCGCGCATTCCGCGGTGTATCCGTCGCGGGTGGTCTTGCCGGTGGTGCCCGATGCGAATGTCACTACCCCGCTGCCGCCGTGTCCAGCGCTGCGCGGACAGCCGTGCCGTGCCTATGTCGCCCTGAGCAACACGCCAAGCTGAAACGCAACGCCCGTCGGGCAGGGAAGGGTACGACTTGCCGTGCCCTTCCCATATGTCCCACTGGATCCGCCTCCAGAGCCGAATGGTGATGAACCGTTCGCATGGTGATGCGGATTGCGTAAGCTTGGCAGACATCGGACAGCATGACGCTCAGCGCAGCGTGAAGTCGTACGTCACGCCAGTGAGGTTCTCGGAGACTTGCCACAGCCGGCGCGCCGTTTCGGGGTTTTGCGAGCGCCGACTCGAATTGACGCGGATCGGGTGGCCCATCTGCTCCCCGATCCCGTCCGGGCCATAGTACTCGCCGCCGTGAGCTTCCGGATCCACCGCCGCGCGGAGCGTCGGCAGGGCGCCCATGGCCGAGCTCTGTAGCAGAAACCGTTCGATCAGCGGGCGCGATTTGACCAGCAGCGTGTTGAAGAAGCCGCCGGGATTCTCATTCCCAAGGTTGGTCTTCGATCCGCCGGGGTGTGCGGCCAGCGCGGCGGTCGTGCTTCCGGCAGCCGAGAGCTTTCGCTGCAGCTCAAAGGTGAACAACAGGTTTGCCAGCTTGCTCTGAAAGTACGCTGCCCAAGGGCTGTAGGTGATTTGCCACTGCAGATCATCGAAATGAATTTGTCCCGGCCGATGACCGTTACTGCTCACCGTGACGATCCGGGATCCCGGCGTGCGCAGCAGCTGCGGCAACAGCAGCCCGGTCAACGCGAAGTGACCGAGGTGATTGACTCCGAACTGCATTTCGAATCCCTGCGCGGTCCGCTGCTGCGGCGTTGCCATCAGTCCGGCGTTGTTGATGAGCAGATCGAGACGCGCGTGCTCGCGGGCTACGCGAGCGGCGGCAGCACGCACGGAGTCGAGGTCGGCAAGATTTATCTGCAGCAGTTGAACCTGCGCCTTCGGCTGAAGGTCGCGAATGCGCCGGATCGCGTCTTCGCCACGTTCCGGGCTTCGGCAACTGAGCAGGACGTTCGCCCCCTTGGCGGCCAGCACTCTAACGGCGTCCCAGCCGATGCCGCTGTTGCCACCGGTGACGAGCACGGTGCGCCCACTCTGATCGCCGACGTCGGATTCAGTCCACTTCGCCATTTCGTACTCCTTAAGACGTTTGAGAATGGAGACGGCTCACGTGGTCGGCGTCGCATGCGCCTGGTGCCGACCTGACTTCATCTCGGATTGGTTCACTGGCTTCTCGGTGTCTCGGTCGTGGCCAGCGTCCGCCAGGGGGCTGCGTCCTCGAGTTCGAGCGCCAACTGAAGCAGGAGACCGTCCTGACCGGGGGCGGCGGTGAACATCATGCCGATCGGAAGATTCATGTCCACGTCGTGGCCGAGCGGTAGGCTGATCGACGGGCTCCCCGATGCGTTGGCGAGGGGTGTGAAACCGGCCCACTCCACGATCCGGGGGAAGACCACATCGAAGGGCAGGTCCATTCCCAGGTAACCGACTTCAGGGGCGATGCGGTTCACCGTCGGTGACAGGACCACGTCGAACCGCTCAAACACTGGCGCGAGCTCGGCGGCAGACCTTCGCAGGCGGAAGATTGCCCCCGGAGTGCTGGTGATTCGCTTTTGGAACCGTGCGGCGAGGCCGTGAGTAAGCTGGGTGAGCCTCGACCGGTCGAAGCTCCGATCGAACAATCGCCGCCCGGCGGTGCGCACGACGAACGCGAGCAAGGCGTACAAGTGGATGAAGTCCTCGGCAAACTGAGCGGAGGCCGGCGCCGCTATCAATTCCACATGATGGCCAAGCTCCTCCAGCAGTGTCACCGTCTTGTCGAAGGTGGCTCTGGTCGGTGCGTCCACCTCACCGACAGGTGATTTGATGACTGCTCCGAATCGGAGTCGTCGCTCGGGGTGGGTTGTGATGCGACCCATGGGCGGCAGCCGGTGATTGCGAAATCGCTTCTCCGCCTCGTTGTAATAGAGAGTCGTGTCCCTGACGCTCCGACTGAGCACGCCGTCGACAACGATGTTGACGGGGAGCAGCTTCGCGGCCGAGGGCGTGAGCAGCCGCCCTCGTGTCGGCTTGAGCCCGACGAGACCGCAACAGGCGGCGGGTATGCGGATGGACCCGCCGCCATCGGCGCCGTGCGCCACGGGCACAACGCCTGCAGCGACCAGTGCCGCCGATCCGCCCGACGAGCCGCCCGCCGTGTGGGCCAGGTTCCAGGGGTTGCGGGTGGGCTCCGCGTGTGGGAATTCGGTGGAAGGCGGGAATCCAAATTCGGGAAGCGTGCTCTTGCCGAGGCAGACCATGCCCATGTCGAACATCTGTTGCGCGAGGCCCTCCGTGTGCTGTGCTGCGCCGACCCCGTCGAGAGCCTCCGAGCCGTGCCGTGTCGGCAACCCCTCCACGTCGATCAGGTCCTTGATGAACGTCGGCACACCGGCGAACGCGCCCGGCGCTGTCTTGGCGGCGGTCCGCACGGCGCGCTCGAAGTCGGGGGTGACGATGGCGTTGATCGACGATTCGATCCGCTCGGCGCGGGCGACGGCCGCAGCCACAACCTCGGTGGCACTGAGCTCACCCGAGCGGATAGCCTCTGCCGTGGCGACGGCATCGAGCCGGGCTAACTCGTCGGTGAACGCGTGAACCGTTGAGGTGGGCATGTTGTTCGAGCCTCGCTACGTGGCTGCGCCGCGCATCACATCACCGGTCGGGCGCTCAGCAGGATCGGCAGCCTGGCCCAGCCACGCACCGTGCTGGTATGGACCATCTCGGCCCCGTTGTGATCGACTTCCCACGTCGGAAAACGGCGCAGCGTCTCCTCGATCGCGATCCGGCCCTCCAGGCGAGCGAGCGACGCGCCGAGGCAGAAGTGGATGCCGTAGCCGAAGGAGACCTGGCGTTCGAACTGGCGGTCGACGTCGAAGCGATCGGCATCCGGGTAGCGACGCTCGTCGCGGCCCGCCGAGCCCGTCAGGAGCACCATCTTGGCCCCCGCGGGCACCCGCGTGCCATACCACTCTACG
>CAZTDK010000010.1:0-18031 GCA_964611965.1 uncultured Binatia bacterium (SeqCode)
GTCCGCGTGGGGCTGCCGGTTGCGGTGTTGGTTGGCGTCCTGGACGGGGTTTTTGTTGGAGTTGCGGTGGAGGTTCTGGTCGGCGTTCTGGTTGGTGTGGCTGCCGCTGCTGGGCGAGCAAGCGCCCCATTGAGAAACCCGGCAAAGACGAGGACGATAGGCAATACTGTGCCCCGCCAGGTTCCAAACATAGCTACGCCCATGGTCTAGATCGCCCCTCTTGTTCGACCGAAAAACTAAAGCAAGCCCGTATCGTGCCGTATCGGGGGCGGTGAGACAATGGACCGGAAGATGGAAATCTACCTCCCCCCTTAGGGGGAGGTCGTTCCGCAGCGACGACCTCTGCGAGAGCGCCGTCGCCCTGAACAGAGGCGTCGCTGCGCTGGCGCCTCAGGGCTGCATTTCGTAGGAGCCGATGTCGCAGACCGCTGGCGCGCCAGCCGGACGTGGATCTCCACGCTGATCGGTCACGGGACAGTCACTGTTGTCGCCCGCATTGATCGCCGGGCTACCGAGCAGCAACGCGCAGGTCTTGGTGGCGCCGCCGTTGTTGTGCAGACCGCCGAGGGTCGGATTGCTGTTGTCCTGGTCACCGGCTGCGACAAGACCGCAGCTGGTGCCGCTGTCGAGATTGTAGCCGAGTGAGGTGACGGCCGTGGTGCCGTCGCAGTTCTTCGGTTGGTTGAACGCCACGATCGTGTTGTGCAGTGTCACGCGACCGGTATCCGTGAAGAGCCCGCCCCCGCCTTGCGTCGCGCGGTTGCTACTGACCGTCACGTTGGCAAGAGTGATGGTACTGTACGAACCGCCCACGATCGCCCCGCCGATCGCCGCACTGTTGGCATTGAGCGTTACATTCGTCAGCGTCACCGGCGCGTAGGCGAAGATGCCGCCGCCAGACTCCTTGGCGTGATTGCGGCTCAAGGTCGCCGCGGTCAATGTCACGGTTCCGCTCTGATTGAAGATGCCGCCCCCGCTGTTGGTGACACGATTCCCGGAGATGGTGGCGCCGCTTAACGTCAGGGTGCCGCCGTCGTTGAAGATTGCGCCGCCGCAGCCGTTGGTGAAGTTGCCGCTGAATGTGACAGCAGAGCCCGTCACCGTTCCCGTGTTGTAGATGCTGCCACCGAAACCGCCGCCGCTGCCCGTTGCCCGGTTGGCTAAAAACGTGGCGTTGTCGATGGTCAGTGTTCCTGAATTGTCGATGCCGCCTCCCAAGCCAAAGGCGGCGCTGGCGGCGCGGTTGCCCGAAAAGCTGATGTTGCTCAGTGTCGCGGTGCCCTTGTTGAGCAATCCCGCCCCGCTGTCAGCCTGACCGCGCTGTACACGGACCCCGTCGATGCTCACGGTCGCGCCGCTTGCAATCGAGAGCACGCGTGCTTGACGAACGTTCTTGATGGTGGTTCCGGTTGGCCCGGCACCAAGGATGACCAGATCGTCGATGATTCCCAGCTCGCCCAGCTTCAGTGAGTAGGCGCCGCGCGGTAGGTTGATCGTATCCATTCCGAGCAGGGCGTTGGTCTCCTGAATCGCCGCGCGTAAGCTGCACACACCGGTTGGCGTGGCGCAGACCCCGTCACCGGGGACGGCGTCGACGTCGTCCAAATTGCTGGTGACCGTGAAATTGGCGGCGTTTGCCGGAGTGCCGGCTACCACGAACGCACAGCCCATTGCTATCACGAGACTCCGGCACCATAGGCTACCAGGTGCGGTCATGTGTGGGCCTTATCGAAGAACGGCCGCTTTGGCAAGCAAAAGTCTGCGGCTCCGCCGGGCACACGATGCCAGTTCAATCTGCCAAAGAGTGGATCATTCATTTCATGGCGGGAGCTGCCGGTGCGTTGCTGGTGAATCGTGTGGTTCGGGTCGCGATGCGCGTTTCGCGGGTCGGTCGGCAGCCGCACGTGTTGTCTGCCTGCCACCCGCGTGCTCTATTCCGCTCAGCGTAACATGCCGAAGCGGGTGACCTTGAGGTGACGAAGGTAGATGAAGGCCTGGCTGATGATGGCACCGCACGAATCGATGGCGCTGTCGCTGAGCGACGCGGTGCGGTTGGGAACGAAGGCTTGATGCAACTCGTCGAGCAGCGAATACGCGACGGCGAGCCCGATTGCTTGCAGCATCCATCCCAAACGCCAGCGCGGCGCGCGGCCGCGACGCGCCGCCCAAAACGCCAGACTGCCGAGGATGAAAAACTCGGTGAAGTGGGCCGACTTGCGGATGACTGAATGTGCCAAGGTGAACTGCGCGGCAGTCAAGTGCGGGAAGAAAAACCGCAACATGGGATCGAGGTAGCGGTTGGTGTTCTCCGCTGAGAACGGCTCACCGGATAGCAGCGAGATGACGAGCATCCACATCGCCACCACACCCCAATACCCGAGGATGCCGCGCAGACGCCGCTCCGGCTCCACGCGTTGTGGATCATCTGGCGGCGCTTGGACTCCCCCGGACGTCATCGAATTCCCCTGTGCGCGTTGGCGAGCCGTCGCGCGGTCCGTTCAGCTTCTACTGATCCGCGTGCGGTCGAGCAACCGCAGCGCCGTGCTGCGGCTCACGCCATGAGCCGCCGGCAACGGTACGGGGCCGCCGCTCTGTGTCTCGCCGTGGTGCTGGCGTCGGGGTGGTGGCTGTCGATGCGCTTGGGCCAGCCGACGGAACCGGCAGCGCCGGCCACGGCGCCGCAGACGCCGCCGCCAACCGACGCCGCGCCACCGGTGCAAGCCCCGCAGGGCTATCGCCTGGCGGGAGTCGCCGTCGGTGATCCGGCGTCCTTCGCGGTGGTCGAAGCGCCCAGCGGTGCGAATGTTCTGTACCGCATGAATGCCGATATTCCCGGACTCGGCCGCCTGGTGCGCATCGAGGCCGAGCGCGTCGTGGTGCAGAGCGACGCCGGGCCGATCGAGCTGTGGTTGATGCCGGCGGCCTCGCCTACACCGACGCGGGTGCGGGCCGCCACCGCGCGCGCCGCCACCGCCGCGGCGCGTACCGCCGTCCCGAACGTGCCCACGCCTACGCCGAAACCGCCACCGGTGGACGGTGCGTCAGCTCCCGGATCAACGCCTTCAGCCGCTCCGGGTTCACCGGCTTCTTGAAAAGCACGCCCTGCAAGCCTTCCAGACGGCTGCGTTTGATCACGTGGTCGCGGTCGTAGTAGTACGCGGTCATCAGCAACACCGGCGTGTCGCCACGGCGCTTGACCTCCATGTACAGGTCGTAGCCGTCGAGGTCCGGCATCACGACATCGCTGACAATGATATCCACGGAGGTACGATCGAGAATTGCCAAGGCCTCGAGGCCGCCGCCGGCTGTCAGCACCTCGCTTCCTTCTGCGGCCAGCAGGTCCCGCACCGACTGGCAGACGCCGATGTCGTCGTCGACGACCAGGACGCGGATACCGGCCAGCGTGCGGCCCGGCTTCTCCGTGGGACGCGGCGCCAGATCTGCCATCTGCGTGCCTTCGTGGTACTCACGCGTCCCATAGCGCGCGCCTTGTGCCATCTCGACCAGCCGATTGATGATCTGCTGGATTTTTCCCACCTCGCGCCGCACGGCGTCGATGCGCTCCTCCTCGACCACGGCGCGCTCATCCGAGGCCGCATCACGGACGAAGCGATCCAGCAGCTCGGTCTGGTTGAGGATGACCTCGAGTGGGTTGTTGATCTCGTGACAGACCGCGACCGCCACCTCCCCGAGCGTTGCGAGACGGTCCTTGCGGCGGATGTCGCGAATGTCCTTGGCGAAGCCGATGGAGCCGATCTCGAGCCCCGCGTCGTCGTACAGAATCGAGCCGGAGATCGCCACCGGGAGCGGCTGACCCCAGCGATCGACGAAGACGGTTTCGAAACTCTTGACCTTGCCGGGGCCACCCCAGTCGTCGCTGCGCATCGCGTCCATGACCCGTTGCGCTTCGGTGAGCGATGGGTAGATCGTGGTGACCCGCTGCCCGAGGATCTCCGGCGCCGTATAGCCCAGATTCTTCTCGGCGCCATCGTTGTAGAAGACGATGCTGCCGGTGCGATCGACCGCGACGACGATGTCGGGCGACGCCTCGATCAATTGCTCGAGGTAGTTCGGCGGGAACGGAAAACGACACGGATCATCCGACATGAGCTTACGATCCCTACTTAACGCGCGCCAAAGCCGGGTGGGCGGACGAACGCGTCGCTGCGGCCGGGCGGAACCGGTACCCGCTCGCGCTGCTTGCGTGTCAAGCGGAGGAAGACTTTCATCGAGCTTTCGAATTCCTCGATCGGCCGCACCTCGAGCAGGCCATCGCGCACCATGGCGTCGAAAACCTGCTCGCCCTTGGCGCTGCGTAGCACGGTGATGGTCCAATTGGACGCGCCGACGCCGCCGCAGGAAATGTCGGCCAACTCGGCGGAGAAGTCGCCGCAATGGTGGCACTCCGGACGCGCGTACGCTTGCGCCTGGCGCAGGTTCATTTCCACCAGCTCGCCGTTCTTCTTGAAGATCTGCACCTTGCCTTTCACGTTGAACTGGCGAATCTCGCTGAGCGGGATGCCCATCTCCCCCTGGATGGTGTCCACCATGAGCTCGTTGAAGCTGAAGACCTCGCTGCACAACAAGCCGATGTTGAGGGCGACACGTTCGCCGAAGCCCTTCAAAAAGCCGCGCTGCTTGTCGATGATCTTGTCTTTCTTGCTGCCGTTGTCCAGGAAGGCGGGGTCGGCCAGCTGCATCTTGCGCACCGGTGTGATCTGGCAGGGCACGCCGACGAACGCCACTTTGGTGAGCCCGCGCTTGGCCGCGTCGGCGAGCGCGAGGTTGTTCGGGCAGTAGGTGTACCACGAGCTGGCGCTCGTGATCGCCTCGTCGACGGTGGTGACCACGGTGGGTTGCGGAGCGCATGGATTCTGCGGATCGACGGCCGACACCACTGCGCCGTCGAAGCGGCCGTTGCGCAGTCCCCAACACAAGATCGTCGTGACCACACCACCGTCCTCGCAACGGGCGAGCACCTCCGGGTCCTTGGCGCGCGCCGCGACGATACGGCGGTAGACCCCGAAGGCGCCTTGATAGGCGCTATTGCTCGGGAACACCTGATCGGTCAGATGATGCTCGCGCGTGCCGAGACGGGGACAGACCTGCGCGCACACATCGCAGCCGATGCCTTCGCTGATGCCACAGTAGTCGAACGGATTGCTCGCCTTGGCGACCTGCTTCGGCTTGCTGTCGACGTAATCGATGACGTTGTGGGGACAGACCAGTACGCAGGAGCCGCACTCGCAGCAGCTGCCGTAGGCCACGACCTCATTCATCATCTCCTTGAAGCTGGGATTCATCCGTGCCCTGTCAGCCACGCTTAACCCTGTGTTTCGCGAGAGTCAACGTCACTTGGCGGCGCCGCCGAATCGCGAAAGCGGTGCACGTCGACGCGTCCGGCCGCATCCAACTCCACCTGCACCGCGCCGTCGAGGTCGGTGCGCAGCAGCGCGCAGCGATGCGCGTCATAGCGCCGCAGCACGTCCGGGTGCGGAAAGCGGAACCGATTCTCGAAGCCGGCGGAGACCACCGCGATGGCCGGTGCCACGGCGTCGACGAATCGTGCGCTACTCGAGGTGTGACTGCCGTGATGCGGGACTTTGACGACCAGGCTGGCCAAGGTGCCGCCCGCCGCCGCGATGAGATCCGCTTCGCCGGCCGCCTCGATGTCGCCGGTGAACAAGACCTGCTTCCCTCCAAAGGACAGGCCCAGCACCAACGATTGGTCATTGTCGCTCAAGCCGTCGAGGCGACCGGGCGGTGCATGCACGATGGCCTCGACCGCGCCCAGACGGCGCCGGTCGCCGCGGCGCAGCGTGACGCGCGGCACGCCCTGCTCCATGAGCGCTGCCAACAGTGCGGTGAGCCGCGGTGGCGTGGCGTGCGTTCCGTTCCACCAGAACTCGCGCGGCGCGAAATGCTGCGCCACGAACGCCAGGCCGCCGTAATGATCCCAGTCCGGATGGCTGAGCACCAGGTAGTCGACCTGGGCGATCTTTCGGCTCCACAAGAACGGCGCGACTACCCGCTCGCCGACGTCGAAGCCCTCGCCGCCCAGCCCGCCGCCGTCGACAACCATCACCGCGGAGCCGGGCAACTCGACCACCGCACTGTCGCCCTGGCCGATGCTGAGAAAGGTGACGCGCAGGTTCCGTCGCTCGTAACGATCCAGGTACCACCACGCGCCGTCGCCAAGCGCCAGCACGACGAGCAGTGCGATTCCCCAATGCCGCGCGCGTCCCGACCAACGGACGAGGACGAACAAGCCCGCATAGGCGAGCGCCAGCTCGAGCCGGGTTGGTGTGACCACGCGGACCGCCGCATAGGGCAGGGCGGCGGACAGCTGGACCAGCCACAGGCCGAGCGACACCGCCGGCCACGCCAGCAGCACGCAGAGCTGTGCCAGCGGCTCGTAGACGAGATCCAGCAACGCCGCGGACAATCCCAGTGCGACGGCGACCGACCCGAGCAGCGGGACGATCACCGCGTTCGCCAGGAGCGCGACCAGCGAGATTTGGTTGAAGTGAAACGCCGTGAGCGGTGTCGTCGCCGCCAAGGCACTGACGGACACCAGCGCGTACGCCGCCAGCGGCCGCAGCAGCCGCGCCCGCCAGCCGCGCAGGCGGAGAAGCCGAGACTCTTCCCATTGCCGCCACCACGGCCAGAAGCGCTCGCTGGCATACACCAACCCGAGCACGGCGACGAACGACAACTGGAACGAGATATCGAGCGCCGCGCCCGGCGAAACGAGGATGATCACGAGGGCGGCGACGGCGAGGTTGACGACCAGGTGGCGCTGCCGGTCGACGAGCACGCCCACGAGAAACACCAGAATCATGATGACCGAGCGGACCGTGGCGACGTTGGTACCGGCGATTCCGGCATAGAGCAGGACCGGCACGATCGACGCGCCGATGGCGAGCTTCGGCACACTTGTCGCCAACAGCAGCCACTGGCTCCGCCCCAGGACCCAGCGCAGCAGCCCGTACCCGGCGCTGGCAATCAGGGCGACATGCAAGCCCGAAATGGAGAGCACATGACTGACCCCGGCGCGGCTGAATGCGGTCCGCAGGTCTTGCGGCAGCGCCGCGTCGGTGCCGATGATCAACGCGCACAGCACGGCGGCCTCGCGCGCTGGCAAGGTGCGGCGAAAGAGTGCCCCGACCCCGCGCCGCCACCCGGCCAGCCACGCTGCCGCTCCGTGGTCGGCGCGGCCCAGGAGGCGAAACTCATCGTCGTCCTCCGCGAAGGCGGTGACATAGATGGCGCGGCGCGCCAGGTAGCCCTCGTAGTCGAACTCCCCGGGGTTGCCGAAGTTCCGTGGCCGCCGCAGCGTCAAGGGCGCAGCGACCCGGTCGCCGGCTTGCCAGGCGCGCCATGCATGGTGCAGCGACAACAGGATCTGCCCTTCCGCGGGCCGCCATCCCGCGCCGTCGTCGATGCGCCGCGCGATGACCACCGCACGGGCGCGCGCGCCGCCGCCGTCGATGTCCGCCGCGAGCACGCCGTCGAGGCGCACCGGCGTCCGCAGCGCCGCGCGCGCGACGTGAGCGGGTGCGAAGCTCGGCCGGCAGCCGCGATACGCGGCCACGTTGGCCCACACGCAGCAGAACACGGCGACGGCAAGGCGCCACCACGCTCGCCGGCGCGTCCACAACAGCAAGACGGCACCCGCCGTGGCCAGCGCGAGGCCGGCGGGCGGCAGAAGGGTCGCATGACCGCCGAGCGCGTCACCGATCACCGCACCGAACGCGGCTGCGACCAGCGCGGGGGTGCGTCGCAGCGTCTCGGCGATGCGTGTGGCAGGTGACGAATAAACATTGACCACATTTGTAGTATAACATATCTGTAAAGGTAGTCGTATTGGTGTTGTTGTATGTAGCCGGGTGTTTGTGTGGCGGCGGATCGAATCGCGAGGGCCTCAGCCCGTGGCTCCGTACCTTCCATCTTGGCAGCTCCGAGCGACCAACGGGAGCAGGCCAAGGAAGAGGGGCTGTCTCAGTTTGAACTGAGCACTCCCACTTCCCCGGAGAGCTCCGGGGCAGCGCGACTCGACCTCTGCTGCCAAGCATACGGCCCGTTGCCCCTTGCAAATGGAGAGGCGCTCCGACATCAGGGGGCCATGCGCGAGCAGCGGCATGTCGACGGCGCGCCAGCCGGCAAGCCCATGGTCGAGCGCAGACGGCGAGCCTGGGATGTCGCGCGCTCCGCAAGGCTCCCGCTCCTGGTGGCGGTCGGGGCGTGCGCCGTCTACCTGAACAGCCTGAGCGGGGACTTCGTCTGGGACGATCGGCCGCTCATTGTGGACGACCATGCCGCAAAGTCGTGGAGTCGCCTCGGCGAGATCTTCACGCGCGATTTCTTCGATCGCCGCGAGGACGATCTGCCCTACGGGTATTTCCGGCCGATCTGCACCTTGAGCTATTTGGTGGACTTCACGGTGTGGGGCATGCGACCCGTCGGCTATCACCTGACCAACGCGCTGCTGCACGCGGCCAACTCGTTCCTGGTCGTGTCGATCCTGCTCTGCCTCGGCTGGGGGCGGCTCGCCGGCTTCAGCGCCGGCCTGCTGTTTGCCGTGCATCCGATCCACACCGAGAATGTCGCCTGGATTGCGGGGCGAACCGACCTCCTGGCGTTTTTCTTTTGCGCCCTCGCCCTGCGTCTGCACCTTGCCGTGGTGCCGAACGGTTCCGGCCGCGGGCCTGGCCGCCGCGCGTTCCGGCCGCTTGCCGCTTTTGCCTTCGCGCTCGGCCTGCTCGCCAAGGAGATGAGCGTCGTGCTGATCGGCTGGATCGCGGTCATTCACGCTGTCGCGTACCGAGACACCTGGCGAGGGGTGGCGCGTGCCAGTGCACCGTACTTGGCCGTCATCGCCGGGTACGCGGCCTGGCGGTTCGCTGCGCTCGACATTGCACTGCCCGGCGTTTCTGCCGAGCATGGTTTCGGAGCGGCGGCGTTTACCGCCGCTCCGACGATCGTCCGCTATCTCGCTTGGATGGCGCTGCCGCTCCACCAGAGCGCATACGTGCAGAACCCGTACGTCAGCAGCCTGTCCGACCGGCGTCTGTGGATCGCGCTCGCGGTGCTCGGGGTGCTTGCCGTTCTCTACCGCCGCGGCGCACGTCGTTGGTTGCCGGCGCGCTTGGCGGTGGCCATGCTGGCAATTGCCTTCGTACCAATCTTGAACTTCGTCCGCATCGCCGCGCCGGCCGACATGGGTGACGTGATGGCGGAGCGCTTCCTCTATTTTCCCTCCTTCCCCTTTCTGGCGCTGGTCGGTCTGGGAGTCGCGGCGGCGTTCGAGATCGCAACCCCACACAAGCTCTGGCGTTGGGCGCTGATCGCCGCGGTCTGCCTGCTCTCCTTGGCGACGGTGTTGCGCAATCGGATCTGGAAAGACGAGTTGACGTTCTTGACCGCGACGCTCCGCGACAACCCAAATGCCAATCTGCTGTGGGGCAATTTGGCCGTCCATCATTTGCGCACCGGCGACCTCGCGGCGGCGGCGTCGGCCATCGATCGGGCCGCGGCGGGGGATCCCGAGAGCTATGCCGTGCTCTCGTCACGCGCGCTCTGGTACGTCATGTCCGGCCGGCCCACGGAGGCCATCCCGCTGCAGCAGGCGATCGTTGGCAAGGCGCGCCGGGGAAGGGTGGCGGCCCTCAACAACCTCGCGTACCTGTATCGGACGACCGGCCGCGAGCCGGAGGCGCGGGAAATTCTCGAGCGGGTCGTCGCCGAGGGCCACGGGTACGCGGACGTGCAATTCAACCTCGCAGAGATCTACCGCGCGCACGGCGACATCGAACCCGCACGCGGCGCGTATCGGCTGGCGCTCGACGATCGTCCGCAGGACCTGGACATCGCCACGGCGCTCGCCGAGCTCGAAATGGATCAGGGGCGATCCGAGGAAGCCGAGCGCATCTACCTCCGCATCTTGCGGATCTATCCGGACGACGTGCGGCTGCTCAACAACGTCGCCTTGATCCGTCACAAGAGGGGCGATACGGCCGGCGCCCTGAGCCTCCTGCGCCACATCATCGACACGCGACCCGACTATATCGGCGCGCGCATCAATTACGCCCAGCTGCTGCGCGCTGTGGGGCAATCGTCCGCAGCCATCGAGGAGATGCAGACCGCCCGCCGCCTGGCTGCCGGTTCGGCACTGGAACCGCTGGCGACCAAGGAGCTCAGCGCCATGCAGGACGGACGGGATCCCTCTGCTGACACGGGCGGGGCCGCAGAGGAGCGCCGGTGACGCCTCGAGACTGGGGCCGTCTGCTGGCGCGTCGCGTGGGGATGCTCGCGATCTTCGCTGTCGTTGCGCTGGCGACCTTCGCGGCACTGCGTGGCCGGGCACCGTCGCCGGCTGCCGTGGTGTTGATCACGGTGGATACCCTGCGCGGCGACTTCATCTGGCATCCCGGCGGTGGTGCGGAGACGCCATTCCTCGATCACCTTGCCGCCGGGGGGGTCGTCTTCGACTCCGCATACGCGACCAGCTCCTGGACGGCACCCTCCATGGCCTCGCTCTTCACGTCCCTGCCGCCCAGTTCGCACGGGGTCACCGGCATCTGGAACGAGGCACATCATAGCCTGGAGCAGCATCTACTGCCGCCGTCTCTGACCACGCTGGCCGAGAGCTTTCAGAAGGCCGGGTACGTGACGATCGGCATGCCGGCCAACCTGCATCTCTCGCACGACCTGGGCTTCGCGCAAGGGTTCGACTACTACGCCGGCCAGGCTGGCTTCGTGGACGCGCGACGGTTGAACAACAAAGTGCGCCTGGCGCTGATCGGGGCGTTTGGGGACGAATGGAGCCACATCTGGAAGAGTCGCAAGGCCTTTCTCTGGGTGCACTACTTCGACCCGCACTTCCCGTACTCCGCGCGGGAGCCATGGGTGACGCGCTATGCCCCCGAGTATGCCTCGGCCCCGAGCGCCTTTGACATCCCGACGAGCTGGCCGGAGCTGCAGAGCCGCTATCCGCATCCGGTGCCGGCCGACATGGCGCGGATCATCCCTCTGTACGCATCCGAAATCAGTTTTCTGGACGATCAGCTGCACGTCCTGAGCGACCGCCTCGGCCTCGAGGACGAGGACGTGCTGTTGATCTTCACCGCGGACCACGGCGAAGAGTTCGCCGAGCACGGCGCCATGGGCCACGGCCAGGGCCTCCACGAGGAGCTGGTGCATGTGCCGCTGCTGATCCGCTGGCCGGCGGGCATCGCGGGTGGCCGGCGCATCGCCGCGCCGGTGAGCCTTCTGGACATCTATCCGACCCTGCTCGACCTTGCCGGCCTGTCCCGTCAAGCCGGGCTGCTCGGGCAGAGCCTCGCTGGGGTGCTCCGCGGTGTCGGTCTCGCGGCGCCGACCGACCCGGTTTTCTCCGAGTTGCTCCCGCCGCAGGGCGACGTGCGATCAGTTCGCGACGGCCGCTGGAAGCTGTTGAGGCACAACAGCGACGGTCGCAAGCAACTCTTCGATCTCGCCGCCGATCCATCAGAACAACACGATCGCGCCAGCGAGAGCCCGGACATCGTGCGGCGACTCGACGCGCTGCTGACCTCGCGGGAGCAATCCGTGCCACCGCCCCCGTCCGATGCCGGCACCGAGGTCGTCCACGATCCGGCGGTGAGTGAGCGCATGCGAGCCCTCGGCTACCTGCCCGGCCCGCCGTAACCGAGCACGCGCATGGCCTCGGCCTCCTCGGCGGTGAGCGTGCGAGGCACCGCCGACGGCACCGTGCAATGCCGTTGGTATTCGAAAAGGACTTGCGACATCTCTCGCGCAACTAGCGGTTCGCTGGCAACGAGGTTGCGTGTCTCGCCGGGATCGCGCCTGAGATCGTAGAGCTCCTCGCGGATCGGGAGCGCCCAGAGATCGATCGGCGGGCCGACGATCTCCGTGTGATCCGCCTCGCTGCTCGCCGCGGCCGCGGCGCGCTCTTCGGGCGCGAGCCAGCGCAGCGTCGACAGATATTTCCAGTTGTCCTTGCGCACGGCGCGCAGAACGTTGCGCTCGGTGATCAATAGCTCGCTGATCTGCTCGCGGCTGCCGAGATCCGCCGGGCGCCGCCGGCCGTCGCGCGACGCGAACAGCGACACCCCGTCGAGCGCCGCTCCGGGGTGGTTGACGCCGAGCAGGTCGAGAACCGTCGGATAGACATCGACCGTCGAGACGCGCGCCTCGACGCGGCCGCTCGCGAGACGAGCCGGAGCCCAGAAGATCAACGGCACGTGCAGGGACTCCTCGTAGAGCGTCCAGGAATGCTCGACGAAGTCGTGTTCGAGGAACTCCTCGCCATGATCGGCGGTGACGACGATCAGCGTCTTCTCCAGCACGCCCCGCCGCCGCAGGCCTTCGACGAGCTGGTCGATGGCGCGATCGGTGTCGAAGACTTCCGCGTCGTAGTGGCGCACCACGTCTTCGAAATCCGGAGAGCCCGGGTTGAAGCCTTGGCGTCGGAGCGCCGGGAGGTTCGGTCGCAGGTCGCGATAGAGATCGAGCGGCATCGCCAGGGGATCACCGCCCATGTGCTCGAGCGCGTCCCGCGGTGGATCATACGGTCCATGCGGATCGAGATAGTGGAGATAGACGAAGAACGGACGCTGGGGATCGAGCGCGCCGATCCAGTCGAGGGCACGCTGCGAGAGCTGCGGGCCCAGGCCGCTGGCGCGCCCCCGTTTCATGAGGTGATCGACTTGATCGAAGCCGCGGGCGAAGTCGGTGTGCATCAGCATCGCGGTGAGATCGAAAAACGCCGTCTGGTACCCCGCACCGCGCAACACCTCCGCCAACGTCGGGGACGCACCGCCGGGGTGCGCATCCCAGCCGGTGGCGCCGGCGTGTGACGGCAGCGTGCCGGTCAAGAGGACGGAAACCGACTCCCGCGTGTAGGACGAGTTCGACGCGGCATCGGCGAACACCACGCCCGCGGCGGCCAGGCGATCGATGACGGGCGAGGTGGATCGCCCGTACCCGTAACAACCGAGGTGATCCGCGCGGAGCGCGTCGATGTTGATGAGGACGAGATTTGCCGGTTGGTCGTCGCGCGGTGGCGCCGACTCGCGGCATGCCGCCAATATCAAGGCACCCGCGACGCAGGCGACACATTGAAGCAGCGCGCGGTTCACGGTCTTGATACGGCAGCGGCGACCTGCGGGCAACGCAATGCCTCCCGCCTTCTCACGCCGCGGCGCGCCTGCAGTCAATCTTCCGATGGTCGTTCATCTACAGCCAGCAACAGCCACGACGGCGTAGCATAGAAGCCAAGGATTGTGTACGCGAGGAGCCGCCGCACATTGCAGTCCGGTGCCGGTGGGCGCTATCGCTGAGGCGTGTACGTAGACGACTCGACCGCCGGAGCGGACGGCGCGCAGCCGGCGTTGATACGGACGTTGCGCACCTGTGTCGTGGTCGCGGCGGCTGCGCACGTGGCGCTCGTCATCCTGGCGCCCTTCATCGCGCGCTACGGGTTGATCCACCCCGCGCCGCGGGAGCGCCTCCTGGTTCTCGACGAGGTTGGGCGGATTCTGCACACCCAGCTCACGGGGCCATCGGTGCTCGACCGGCCCTTCGTGCGCAGCGTCGGGTATCTCGCCCCGATCCTTTTGGCGACGGGGGCGTTCGCGGCCGCCGCGCGTGCGCTGAGCCGCGCCCGTGCGGTGTCGGATCCGCGAGTCACGCGGATCCTATGGACCGGCATCCTGGCGATCGCTGCCATCGAAGTGCTGCGTTTCCCGGTGATGACGATCGACTTCTGGCTCAGTCTGGCGTGGGGCCGGATGGCCGCCGCCGGCGTCAACCCCTACTACTATCCGGCCACGCCTGAAAGCCTGCGCGGGCTGCCGCTGGACGCCATCGGGACGCCCATGACGTACGGGCCGTTGTGGGCTTGGCTGAGCGCGGTGATCGCCATCGTCGGCGGATCGGTGCCAGCAGGTTTCTTCTTGCACAAGCTTGTGCTTGCGGCCGCATGGCTCGGCATGGCCGCGTTTGCCCTTCGCCTCGGCGCGCGTACTTCGCCGTGGCATGGCGCCTTCGCGTTGGCCATGGTTGGACTGCTGCCGGCGAGCTCCCTCTACACTGTTGGCGAGGGGCACAACGATGCGCTCCTCGCCTGCAGCGCCGCCGCGTTTCTCTACTATCTCGCCCTCGACCGACGCTGGAGTGCCGGCTTGTGGCTCACCGCCGGGAGCCTCGCGAAGTACGTCGCGGCGCCGCTCGCGCTGCTGGCGGTCGCCCAGCTCGTCGGCAAGCCCAAGAAGGAGTGGGCGCGTGCGGCACTGGTCGGCGCCGCGTGTGCCGCGCTGGCCGTGCTGATCTCGTTGCCGTTCGTGCGCGATCTCTCGTTCATGGACGAAACCGTAAGAATGCGCTCGTGGAGATTCCTGACACCGGCCGACGCCCTGTGCTCGGCCGCTGCCCTCGCCGGCGTCGCGCTGCCGCGAACGCCGGTCGCGAATGCTATGCTTGCCGCCTTCACGCTCGCCGCTTTGCTGGCGCTGCGGCGCTACCTGCGCGAGCGCACCGCGCCGGCGCTTGCGTCGGCGGCGCTTGGCGTGATGGCCGTCGTCTTGTTTTGCATCGTGGGCCATGTGTGGCCTTGGTTCGTGATCTGGCTGGTCCCCATCGTGGCGTGCGCGTGCTGGAGCTCCCTTGCCGTGTTCGTGGTGCTGTTCGCGAGCACCGCACCGCTGCTCGACCTGGCGTGGCTGCTGCGCGACGACATGACATTGCTGCCCGCGCTTGGTCTCCTGGTGTACGCGCTGGCGCTCTGCGGCACCCTTCTGTTGCAGGCGCACCGCCAAGCCTCGGTCACAGCGGCCGGGCCCGTGGGGACAGGAGCCTGGCGCGGTTGCACGAAACGACAGCGACCGCTGTCCAAGTGTTGAAAATGGAGGCGGGGGAGCGCGAACCTCCTGACGGTGGTCGCCCGCACCACCAAATGCGTGTCCACCGTGTGACGTGAAATGCACCCGCGTCGGAGCCGTGGCTGCTCCACCTCTGGATTTCCCGCTCGTGTGGATTACGTCGCGTCGGGACCCGCTCACGTCCTGCCGCTGTGAGCCTGTTCGCGCCAACCAATCTCGGGCGTGAGCGCGCGTTCGTCACATCGACGACGGGAATTCCGCGTGTTGCGGTAGGTCGTCGGTGATCGCGTTCCACGGCGCCATCGAGCCGACGAAGATGTGTCGTTGCGGCCGTATTCCCGGGTCGTCGTCGAGGCTGCCCATCGGGATGATCGCTAGCCCGCTCTCGGGGTCAACGCGTGGCAGGCTCGAACCACAGATCCGGCAGAAGACATGCCTGAAGCGTTGCGCGTCAGGCAGCTTGTACGATGCGAGGAGGTCCTCACCGCGCGTGAAGCGAAGGTGATCGCCGCTGCTGAACAGGTTCGAGGCGTAGGCCGCAGAACGCGCGCGGCGGCAGCGGCCACAGTGGCAGTTCCAGCATCCCAGCGGCGTACCGTCGACGACGTACGCCACGCTCGCGCACAGACAGCTGCCGCGCGGTGCCCCCGAAGGTTCGCTCAGGGCACGGTCTGCCAATACCGGTGCGTCGATGCCGGGCGGGTAGGCGTCGAACTGCGGCAAACTGTCCGTAATCTCGAACCATGGAGCCTTGGAGCCCACGAAGATGTGCGCCAACGGACGGACGCCCGGGTCAGCCTCGAAGTTGCCGGCAGGAACGAAGGCTCTGCCCTGCATGGTGTCGCCCGGCACTACTGAACCGCACCGACCGCAGAAATACCGGAAGAAGCCAGGCGATGACTCAAAGCGCTTGGCGTGCTCGCCGCCGCGCAGCCGGAAGCCCGCCGCCGGTCCCGCGACGTAAGTGGCAAACGCCGCGCCATGGGCTTTCCGGCAGCGCGTGCAGTGGCAGTGCGACATCCATTCGAACGGCGGGTCGAGGTCCCACGTGACCTCCCCACACAGGCAGCGCGCGCGACTCATCGGCGCATCGTGATCGCTTGCCCCATTCATTTCAATAGCCTATCAGCGCCGGGTAGTAGGTCATGCGCCAAGGAGGTTGCCAATGAGCACTCGGGTCGTGTGCATCTCGCGCTCACTTGCGGCCGGCGGCGAGGTGATCGGGAGGCTGGTGTCGCAGCGCCTGGGATTTCGCTACGTCGATGAGGAGATCGTGCAGAAGGCGGCGGAGCACGCACGCGTGGATGCGCAGGCGGTTGCCGCAACCGAGCACCCAGGACCGCTCATCAAACGCTTGATCGATTCGATGGCGGCGGTTGAGGGACTGATCGACCCGCTGGTGTTCACCAGCGGATTACCCCTGCGGGTGTACTATCAGTCGGCCATCAGCCCGCACGCGCCGGTGCCGGGTGACTACCGCGCGCTCATCCGCGACACCATCCGTGAGATTGCCGATGCCGGCGGCGCGGTCATCGTGGCCCACGCCGCATCATTGGCGCTCGCCGGCTTGCAGGGTGTGCTGCGAGTGCTGGTCACCGCGTCGCCCGCCACACGTGCCCGGCGCCTGGTGGCCGCGGCTCAGGCAGAAAATGAAGACGCAGCAACCGCGGCTGTCGCAGCGTCAGACCGCGAACGCCGGGAGTATTTCCGCAGCTTCTATGGTGTCCGTCACGAGCTGCCGGTGCACTATGATCTGGTGATCAACACCGACGTGCTTACGCCGGAGCGAGCGGCCGGCCTCATTCTGTGCATCGCACAGGGGTGATGTTGTCGGCGCTTCTCCCGTGAGCGTGCATTTGCTATAGCGCGGCTCCCATGAGCGAGATTCGATGAAGATCGCGGTTCCCAAAGAGATTGTCCCGGGCGAGCACCGGGTGGCCCTGACGCCGGATGCGGTCGCCGCATTGGTCAAAAGCGGGCTCGAAGTGCTGATCGAAAAAGGCGCCGGCGAAGGTGCATTTCACTCTGATCCGACGTACGAGACGTCTGGAGCCCGGATTGCCCCCGATGCAACCACCCTCTATGGCCAGGCCGACGTCGTTCTGAAGGTGCAGAAGCCCGCCCTCTCCGAGATTGATCAACTGCGCGAAGGCACGGTGCTGGTATCGTTCCTCGCCGCGCTGACGAGCCCCGAGCTGGTGCAACACCTCGCGGCGCGCCAGGTCACGAGCTTCGGCATGGAGGGGATCCCGCGCATCAGCCGAGCGCAAAAGATGGATGCGCTGTCTTCGCAAGCGAACATCGCCGGCTACAAGGCGGTGTTGATCGCCGCTGAATCGCTGCCCAAGTTTTTTCCGATGTTGATGACCGCCGCCGGCACGGTGTTCGCCGCTAAAGTGGTCGTGTTTGGCGCCGGGGTGGCTGGGTTGCAGGCCATCGCTACCGCGCGCCGGCTCGGCGCGCAGGTCTGGGGCTACGACGTGCGCGCGGCGGTGAAGGAACAGGTTGAAAGTCTCGGGGCCAAGTTCCTCGAGTTCGATCTGGGTATCGCCGACGCCGAGGACAAAGGCGGCTACGCCAAGGTGCTGTCGCCCGAGGCCAGCCGCCGGCAGCAGGAGTTGCTTGCCGAGAAGACCAAAGACTTCGACGTGGTGATCACCACCGCGCTGGTCCCCGGCCGGCCGGCACCGCGCCTGGTCACCAAGGAAACGGTGGCGGGCATGCGCCCAGGCTCGGTCATCGTCGACCTGGCCGGCGAGGCGGGCGGCAACTGCGAGCTCACCGAGCCCGACGCCGTGGTGGTCCGACACGGTGTCACCATCCACGGCCCGACCAATTTGCCCGCCCTGATGCCGGTACACGCCAGCCAGCTCTATGCGCGCAACGTCACCGAGCTGCTGCGCGCGTTCGTCAAGGACGGTGCCGTGGCCCTCGACTTCGACGACGAAGTGCTCAAGGGGGCATGCGTGACGCATGCCGGCGAGATCGTCAACGACGCGGTCAAGGCGGCTGTGGCCGCGAGGAAGACGGCATGACATCCGAGCTCGAAGTTGGTCTGTACATCTTCATGCTGGCCGGATTCCTCGGCTTTCACATCATTACCAAGGTCCCGCCCCTGCTGCACACGCCACTAATGTCGGCCACCAACG
>CAZTDK010000010.1:18041-23659 GCA_964611965.1 uncultured Binatia bacterium (SeqCode)
CGCCGCGATCTCGCTGGTCGGATCAATGGTGGTGGCCGGGAGCAACTACGACAACATTCCCCACGGTTGGGTGTGTACGCTGCTCGGTCTGGCCGCCGTGACGTGCTCGGCAACCAACGCCTTTGGCGGCTTCCTGATCACCGACCGGATGTTGCGGATGTTCAAGACGGCGGCGCAGCGCGCGCAGAGCACGCGGCGGCCGGTGGAGCTGCAGGCGTTTGGCGCGGTGCTGGCGCTGGTCTCTGTCGTCGCGATCATCCTCTACGCAACCAAGCCCGCCGGCATGGCGATGGGAGAGTATCTGCATGAGCACGTCGCGCCGGAAGCCCTGCGCTACTGCTACATCGTTTCCGCCGCGATGTTCGTGCTGGGCCTGAAGGGTCTCAGCTCACCGAAGTGGGCGCGCCGCGGCATGGCGCTGGCCGCGCTCGGCATGTTCATCGCCGTGGTCGGGACCCTCTTCCATCCCCACATCGTCACCTACCGCTGGATCGGCCTTGGCTTCCTCATCGGCGCGGTCGTCGGCGGCGGCATGGGGCTGCAGATCCCGATGACCGCAGTGCCGCAACGCACCGCCCTCTCGCACTCCCTGGGTGCCCTGGCCGCGTGTCTCGTCGGCATCTCGGAGTACTTCCGTTACCAAGGCGCGCTCGACCGCGTGACGCTGACGGCCCTCGACTTCGAAGTTGTCATCGGCGCACTGACGTTCACGGGAAGTCTGATGGCTGCCGGCAAGCTGCAGGAGCTGTTGCCGGGGCGGCCGATCACTTATCGCGGCCAGAACATCATCAGTATGAGCTTGCTCGCCGTGATCTTCAGCTCCGCCGCGTATCTGGTGGCCACGCAAGCGGCGACGCCGTTCTTCTACGTGATGGTGTTGCTGTCGTTTGTCTTTGGTCTGCTGCTGGTCATCCCGATCGGCGCGGCCGACATGCCGGTGGTGATTGCGCTGCTCAACTCCTACGGCGGCCTGGCCGATGCCGCCATGGGCTTCGTGTTGATGAACAAGATCCAGATCATCACCGGCTCACTCGACGGCACCTCGGGTTTTCTGCTCTCGTTGCTGATGTGCCGCGCCATGAACCGCTCGGCGATGAACGTGCTCTTCGGCGCATTCGGCAAGGTCTCGGAAGAGGAAGCCACCGCCTCCGCCGAGGCGAAGGGGACGGTGCGCAGCATCACGCCGGACGAAACCGCGGTGTTGTTCGAAACCGCCCATGACATCATCATCGTTCCCGGCTACGGCATGGCCGTGGCGCAAGCCCAGCACGCGGTGGCCGAGCTCGCGAACATTTTGAAGGAGCGCGGCGTCGACGTGAAGTTTGCAATTCATCCGGTCGCCGGCCGTATGCCGGGACACATGAACGTGCTGCTGGCCGAAGCCAATGTGCCGTACGAGCAGCTGCACGAGATGGAGGCCATCAACCCCGCGTTCCCGCAAGCCGACATCGTGCTCGTGGTCGGCGCCAATGACGTGACCAACCCCGCGGCCAAGAGCAACAAGAGCAGCCCGCTGTACGGCATGCCGATCCTCGAGGTCGAGCGCGCCAAGTCGATCATCGTGCTCAAGCGCAGCATGCGCCCGGGCTTCGCCGGCGTCGACAACGACCTCTACTACAACGAGAAGTGTATGATGCTGTTCGGCGATGCCAAGGACAGCCTCACCAAGCTCATCACGGAGATGAAGTCGCTGCTGTGAGCACGCACCGGCGATTGCGCCGCTGTGCACGATGAGCGGCGAGAAGGAGACAACCAATGCCACTCCCCGCTGGCTTTGCGCCGATCGCCTTCACGCCTTTCCATGAAGAGGAGTTGCCGGCGCTGCTGGCGACCGGACGCCAACCGCTGGTTGCCGCAGCGACGCGACGCCTCCGTAGTCTCGCGTTGCGCGTACCGGAGGCCACGGCTTACACCTATCGGCCGCGCCCGGATGGCATCGACATCATCCCCGGTGACGAGGCGGCCGACACGGTCGTCGAGTTGGATCTCGAGACCTGGCAAGGGCTGGTGCACGAGCTGGAGGCGCCCGCCGGTTTGCTGTACGCGCAGCGGGTGCGCTGCGCACGCGGCAACCCGATTGATTTGATGTCGTGGGAGTCCGCCTTGCGCGCCCTGTACAACGGACGCCCCGCGTACGACCCGGTTCACCGCACGCTGTCGGATCGAAACGGCAACGCCCTCGATCCACACGCCACCTTCACACTCGCCTCGGATCGCGAAGAGATGGCCCACTTCCTCCGCACCGCAGGCTATCTCTTTGTCCGCAACGTGTTCCGGCCGGAGGAGATTACGGCGTTTCTCGACGAGGTACGCGCACTCCAGGGCGAAGCGCAACGGGGAGACAAGCTGTCATGGTGGGGGAAGAACGCCGCCGGTGAAGAAATGCTGTGCCGCGTGACCCGCGGCGTCGCCAAGCCGCACCTGGCAACACTCAGGAGTGACGCGCGGCTCCACGGCCTCAAGGACCTTGCCGATCCGTCGTTCGTCTACCGGAAAGGTGAGGGGCAGGGCGTCACCGTGATCTTCAAACATCCCAATATGGCCGAGGGGCTCGGCGATCTTCCATGGCACCGCGACTGTGGCATGGGCGGCCACGCCGTGGTTTGCCCTGTCTTGCTGGCGTCGCTGTATCTCACCGCGGCGACGCCGGAGACCGGCGAGTTGGCCATGCTCCCCGGATCGCATCGCGCCGCGATGAATGCCCATGACCAAAGCAGCGAGCTTGCGGCGCAAGCCGCGCATTTCAATGCCCGGCCGGGAGATGTGTCGCTGCACTTCAGCGACACCGTCCACGTGGCGCCGCCGCCTACCGATGGGCAACGCGACAGCTACCGCATCAGCGTCGTCGTCGGCTTCGCCCGGCCCGACGCGCGCCATCACCGCGGCGAAGGCAGTTACAACGACGTCCTCCACCAGCGTGACGATGGCCAGATCGAACGCCTGGAGACCGTCGCCAAACGCGTGTGAACCTCATCGCGCTCGCCGCGAGTCCGGCACCGAGCCTTCAGGCCGGCGGGAGTGATTATTCCGCCTTCCAGGTAAACGCCAAGCGCTCTTGCTTGCCGGTGCTGATGTGGGCGGTCTGCTGCTGCGGCTTGCCGTTCAAGCTGCAGCGCACGGTGTACGTGCCGGGGGGTAGTTGCGCGAACAACACCGGCCCATCCGCCACCGCCTCCAGCACGGTCTGGCCCTTTCCATCCTGAATCTCGACCGGGGTATCGGCCACGAAGTGACCGCTGCTCAACGCCATCGTTAGCTTCAAGTCGAACTTCGCGCCCGTCGCTTCGAGTGCGCGTGCCTCATCGTCGCTGACTCCACCGCTGACGTACGAAACGCCTTGATAGCTGCGAACCGTGGGCTCCGCGCGCGCGGTCAGAGGCAAAACGAGCAGCGCCACGGCCAGGACCAACCTCGTGCCGCCGCTCACGCATGTCGTCATAAGACCTCCTTTACACAGGCCTTGGGGGCAGCAATTGCCGCACCAGCTGATGGGCTTTGGTGACGCAAGTCCGTTCGCGGAACAACCCGACCGGATTTACCTCGGAAGAACCACGTAGCTTGTAACTTTGGATTGCGCCCTGCGATCGAGACCATCTTCACCGTCACCATTGAAACTGGAGCCGGGCTGCCCCCAGCCCGCATCAGCGGTTCACACGGCACACAAAGGCCGCCGGGAGGGCACGCCGGCCCCCGTCAGAATCCGCCCCGCCATGACGCCGGATTTGTGAGTAATTACATAACTTGACATATTCAGGCAGCCGCCGTAATGTCTCTTCGTGTCCCTCAGCCCCAAGAGTCTCATCCTCGATTTGCTCTCGACGGTGCCGCAGGGCTCGATGCCTGTCAGCGCGCTGGTGGCGGCGGCGCGCTTGTTCGCGATCAGTGAGAACAACCTCCGTGTGACCTTGGTGCGGCTGCGCGCCGCGCGCATGATCGAGCCGGACGATCGCGGGCGCTATCGTTTGGCGCACGGTTCCGCGCCCGTCGGCAAGCACGTGATCGCGTGGCGCGACCTGGAGCAGCGGGTGCAGGCCTGGGACGGCAAGTGGATCGGCGTGCATACCGCGGCGGTGCAGCGCAGCCAGCGTCGTGCGCACCGTCTCGGTGACCGTGCCCTACGTTTTCTGGGCTTCGAACGGTTTGATGCCGGTCTGCATCTGCGCCCGGACAATCTAACGGGCGGCGTCGAGGTCGTGCGGCGACAGCTGTACGACCTGGGACTGGACGCCAAAGCCCTGGTGTTTGGGATCCATGAGCTGGACACGACGGGCGAGCGCCGCGCCCGGCGTCTATGGAATGTCACCGCCTTGCGCGACGGCTACCGGGCGTCGCTCGCGGCGCTGACGAAGAGCGAGCGACGCCTCAACGAGCTGCCGGCGCACGCCGCGCTAGTGGAATCCTTCGGGCTCGGCCGCCGCGTGATTCGGCAGATCGTCCTCGACCCGCTGCTGCCCGAGCCACTGGTACCGGCCGGCGACCGTGCGGCCCTGGTGCAAGCCATGTGTCGCTACGACCGCGCCGGGCGGGTGTGCTGGTCAGCCTTTCTCAAACAGGCCATCGCAACGACGGCGCGTGAACGGCGCCCATCATCCATTCGAACCAAGCAAGGAGAAGCGGCATGAATGCAGTTGAAGCACCGGTGATCGATACAACGGAATTGGCCGCGGGGGATGCGAAGCGCTGGCTCGATGCCTTGACCCGCACCGAGATTCATGAGTTGCGCCGGATGAACGACTGGCAGTCGTGGGCATCGGTGCTCGTGGACTGGGGTCTGGTGTTCGCGTCGTTTGCGCTGGTCGCATATCTGCCGAACCCGCTCATCATTCTCTTCGCCCTTGCGGTGATCGGCACGCGGCAACTCGGACTCTCGGTCCTGATGCACGAAGCGGCGCACCACACGTTGTTCAAGAATCGCCGGGTGAACGATATCGTTGGCAACTGGCTGTGCGCCTACCCGGTGTGGAGTGATATCGGTCCGTACCGTCGCTATCACCTGCAACATCACGCCAAGAACTGGAGCTCCGAAGATCCCGACCTGAACTTGGCCATGCCGTTCCCGGTGACCTGGGCGAGCATGCGCCGCAAGATCTGGCGCGATCTCAGCGGGCAGACCGCGTGGAAGCGGGTCAAGTTCGTGCTGAAACGCGACCTCGGCGGCATGAACATCCAGCAGTTCGGCAGCAACCACAGCTGGCGCAACCTGCGCGGCGTAGCCATCACCAACCTGGCCTTGTTCGCCATCCTGGCGGCGCTCGGGCATCCGGCGCTCTACCTGCTCTGGATCGGAGCCTGGTTCACGACGCATCACCTCGTCGTGCGACTGCGCTCGATTGCCGAGCACGCGATGATCCCCGATCCGAAGGACCCGCTGCGCAACACCCGCACCACGGTGGCGCGCTGGTGGGAGCGCCTGCTCATCGCCCCCAACTACGTCAACTACCACCTCGAGCATCACCTCATCATGACCGTGCCGCACTACAAGCTGCCGCGCATGCACCGCATGCTGCGCGAACGCGGCGTGCTCGAAGGAGCCTGCGTGGTGACGGGCTACGCCGACGTGCTGAAGCTGGCCGCCAGCAAGGCGTAGGAGCAGGTTGTTAGTTGTTAGGTTGTTATGG
>CAZTDK010000011.1:0-22633 GCA_964611965.1 uncultured Binatia bacterium (SeqCode)
GCACAAGCCGGTCCGCTACGCCGCGTGAAACCATTTACCCGCCGGATCAATAACTTGTCATCCATTCCTGTGCGTTTCCATTCCAGCACCGGAGACGTAAGCACTCGCAGCTAGCAGACGACGCCAAACTTTCGCCACCAGCGCGCGACGCGATTGGCGACGCGCATGCCATCGTTCACGTGAGTGCCGCAAGCGTCTGGGAGATCGCCATCAAAGTGAAGATCGGGCGGCTCGACGTCGAGGGCGCTGACCTCACGGCCGAGATTGAGGAAAATGGTTTTGTCGAGCTGGCGATCACCGCATCCCATGCGCAGCGCGCGGGCTCGTTGCCCCGTCACCGCGATGATCCATTCGATCGTATGCTGATCGCACAAGCAGAGGTTGAGGATCTGGTCCTGGTCACGCACGATCGCCGGCTGCGACGCTATGGAGTAGAGATCCTGGCAACCTGACAGGTGACCGCTGCGCCCAGCCTCACACCGCCGGAGACGGCGAAGGCCCGTTGATCTCCGTCACCACCCCCGTCGCCGGATCGTAGAGCACGTGCCCGAGCTGATTGCGGGTAAACGCCGGCTTGCCGTCGATGTACAACGAGAAGCCCTCGGGATAGCCGTCGTAGCGCACTTGGCCGTCCGGTTGATCCCAGACGATCGACACGTCGTGGTTGCGGTAGCGCAGGTGATCGAGCAGGAAATACTTCCACTGCAACGCCAGTGGCTGTAGCTCGATCTTGTCGTCATCGCGCGGCGTCAGGCCGACGACCCCCTCCACGATCAGCGAGCAATACATCGAATGGAAGTCATGCGAGATCTCCGACCCCTTCGGATGCGGTGACGTCTGGTTGGGTTCCCATTTCGAGTAGTACTCGTGCACGTTCGGCCGCCACAGCGGATCGTAGGGGTTGACGCCCGGATAAACGAGGCTGTTGTAACGCGACATCAGCTCCATGAAATGCGCGGGCGTGACGGCGTCTTGATGATAATGCTTGAGCGTCTCCAACAGCGTCAGCGCGCCCATGCTGATTGGGTGCGGCGCGATGTTGCGGCTTAACCCGTCCATGCCCCACTTCCAGCGCTTGTAGTGATACAAGCTGGTAATCACCGGCGGGAACCGTGACCAGAACTCCTCGGGGTCGACAAACTTCTTCAGCGCCGCCACATAGCGCGGCTCGTCGGGCGCCAGCTGCATGGTGAACGGGAAGAATCCGTGCAGCTCGCGAATCGGAATGCGGGTGTGATCGCTGGCTTGCTGCGGGTAGAAAAACTGCGTGTCGTCGTCCCAGAGCTTCGCCAGAACGGCTGCGCGGATGCGCGTCGCCACGTCGTCGAATTCCGTCTGCAAGGGCACGTTGCCGGCGTCGCGAGCGAGCTGCGCCAGCCCACGCGCATTGGCGTACACGAAGCTGGCGAAGTCGACGCGCTCGAGACTCGGTGGCCGTGTCTCGATGTTGAGCTGCGTGTCGTTGAAGAACCAGTACGACAGGATATCGAGGTCGTACCCCGTCACGCGCGGTGCCGCACGTTCCGGCAAGCTGTCGATGTCCTGATCGTACGTACTCATCCAGGCGCGCACGTCGCGTGCCATCGCCGGCAGCAGGGTGCGCAGCGTGTCCGGCGGAATCGGATGTACACGGTTGAATTCCAACACCGCCGCCGTCGCCCAGTGTGAATAGGTTTCGTCCCAATACGGACTGCCCGACGGATCGATCAGCGCGCCGTTGTCGGCGACGTTCGCATACGCATTGGTGATCTGCTGCAGCCCGAAGCTCGGGTCGCGCAGGTACGCCAGCTCCATCACCTGTAACGGCAAGGCGAAGACGATGGCGTTGTCGAAGCCGAGCTTGCCCTCGTAGAACCGATAGCCCTTGAGATCAGGGGTGTCCGCCTGCAGCATGTTGAAGCGCACCACCCACCAACGGTAATACCACATGCGCTTGAACGCCGGGTCGGAGGCGTCGAAGTACGGCACGTTGTCCGCGAACCATTTGTTGTAGGTCAGCACGTGCTGCGCCAACGCGTCATCGGCGAGCGCCGGGCTGGCACCGTCACGCGCCTGGTTGTCGAAGCTGATGGCGACTTGCGCCTGCACCTCGGCGCCGTCAGCGGGCACGCTGAGTTGGCGCCGCAAGTGAATTGCGCCACCGCCCAGGCGCTCGAAACCGGGGGCATCGACGTATACAAAGAGCGGCAAGTGCTGATAGGTGCCGGCGCCCAGCAGCGGATAGCCGGCCTCGCCGGTGCTGCCCGGCATCGGCATGTACGGCACCGTGGCCTCGATATCCACCTGATGCGCCTGCTTATCGAGCGCGCTGACGCGGTACGTCGCCACCGCGCGGTCGTCCAGCGTGATGTATTTCGTCTCCTCCACCTTGACCGCCGCGAGATGATAGGTCACCACCGTATGGCTCGGATAGCGTACGATGCCGTACTGGTTGTCGTAGATCACCGCCGGCTTGCCATCCACGAAAAACTGGACCTCGAAGAGGCGGCGCACGCAAAAGCTGGAGTGCAGGTAGCAAAACTTGCCGACCATTCCGGGCTGGTGCAGCAGCTCGTTGTTCCACAAGCGACGCCCGTTCGACAGCAGGAGCTTGTCGTCGTCGAGCATCAGCTCACGCGCCACCGGGGCCGGCAGTCCTTGGGGGGGGTACTGGAAGACCTGGTGTCCGAGGGCGGCGTCGATGTACGCGCTGCGAAAGAGCGGCTGCTTGTGCACCTCGGGCGATTCGAATTTCATCCACGCGTCGAAGATGGGTGGCGCGTCGGCAACCGCTACATTTGCCGCCGGTGCGGGCGTCGCCGACGCCGCGGCGGACGGCTCCGGGATGTGGCGCTGCCACACCACAACACCGACACCGACCAGCACGAACACGGCCAACAAGAGCCCGATGGCCTGCGCCGAAAGACGACCGCGGTTACCACGCACCGGCGGACCCTAGCATGAATCGCAACGTCGTGCCGGACCGGCGGTCGGCGTCTTTTCAGTGGCGCGCTCCCCCTTCGGGGAGCCTCAGGACAGGATTGGTCGCTCGGGGCTGCTCACCTCGCACCGCAGTTCCAAGTTCAACGGGCTGCCAAATTGAGAGGACCCATGCCCTTCCCCCTTTTTGGAGTCGCGAATTTGAAACGAGCGACCGTGGACGATTGCGCCGTCAAGCCACCGAGGGCACAGGTCCCAGCGCCGCAAATTCACCGAGGATGCTATCGCGCTGCGGGTGCTCCGCGAGGCAATGCTCGACAACCTGCATGCGAGCGGTGCAGGCAGCTTGCTGCCGCGGTCCAGCCTGGAACAGGATGACCATCGACAGCGCGCGGTCGACGATCGGCTGCGCCGGCAGGAAGGCGCCGTCCTCACCGATAAACGTGCGCGCGCGCAGCTCGGCGAGCGCGGTCGCAAGATAGCCGACGTGCGGAGCCTCATCCTGCTGCACACAAGCAATGAGGTGCTCGGCGTCCGCATGGCGCGCGAACAAGCTCGCATCGCCGAGGACCGCGCGCGCCCAGCGGAAGTTCTCGACCGCAAAGACCTCAACGCAGAGCACCCCGAGCAGCCGCAGGAGGATGGACTCCATGTCGGGAGGGATCTCCGGCACCAGGCGCGGCGCCGGCGGCCGGTAGTTCGGTTCCACATCCTCCGGTATCTCCGGGTGATCGAGGGCCAGGTCGCGCGCCAGCTCCCACATCATCTGATGCCCCTGCTCGTCGCGTGCATGTGCTTCGAACAAGCTCGCGAGGTGGGCCAACGCCGTTCCATCAATCGATTCGCGCAGGCGCTTGCCGAAGTCCGGAAGCTGCACGCGCCGCAGCGTCTCGCCGCCAAAGGCCTCGACGCGAGCGGTAAGCGTGAGGATACGCACCAGCGGAAGCGTCACGCCATGGCGCACCAGCAGGCGCGTCTGCTCGACGTTTGGGAATTGCGGTGGCACGCGGGCATCGATGGGATTCAGAATGGCCTCAAGCGCACCCGCCGGCAGCCCCGCCTGCCACGCCTCGATGGCAGCCATCCGGCGCAGCGTGCGTGGTGACACGTAATGCCCGCCGACGAACCCGCCGTGGCAGGTCACACCGCCGACCACCAGCGGTGCGTCAAAGGCATGCTCGCTCAGCAGATCATCATCCGTGTACACTGTTTGCATGTCTCCCTCAGCGCCCCCGCATCAGGAGTTTCGCCGTCGCCTCGCACCTTCTCGATCTCTTGCCTCTTTGCGTCTGCGCTCACGCCATTCCGCGCGGCGCCAGCCCGGCCTTCGTGTATACAGCGTCAATCACTTTCATGTTGGCGATACCGTGCTCGGGCCCTGTGGGCACCGGCGTGCCTTGACGGACCGCCGCCGCAAATGCTCGCAGCTGATGGGTGTACGTTGCATCGCCGCGCACATACTCCGTTCGTGTCCCCTTGTCACTACGCACCCGTAGACGGTGATAAAAATGCGGCGCGATGGGATTGAACACCGTCATCTCGCCACATTCGCCGCGCACGAAGGCACTCATCCGCAGCAGCACCACAGACAGGAGCGCGCAGGTCATGCGACCACTGGCACCGTCGGGGAAACGGAACTCCGCGGCCATGTAGCGGTCGACGCCCGCAGACATCAGCTTGGCCGCGGCGCTCACGACCTCCGGTTCGGCGCCGGCGAGAAAGCGCAGGATGCTGATGGCGTAGCAGCCGGTGTCCATCGTGGCACCGCCAGCGAGGTCCAAGCGATAGCGGATGTCTCCCGGGATCAGCAGCGGGATACAAAAATGCGTCTCCACGTGCCGCACCCTTCCGAGCTCGCCATTGTCGATGATCTCGCGCATACGCGCCGCCAGCGGGTGGTAGCGCCAATGGAACGCCTCGACGAGTACGCGCCCGGTTTCGCGCGCCGTATCGGCCATGCGTTGAGCTTCGGTCGCGTTTGCGGCGATCGGCTTCTCGCACAACACGTGCTTCCCCGCCTGCAATGCCTTGATGGTCCACTCGCAGTGCAAACCGTTGGGCAACGGATTGTAGACGGCATCAATGTCCGGATCCGCGAGCAGCGCCTCGTAGCTCGCGTGGACGCGCGCGATCCCATGCTTGCTGGCGAACCTCTGCGCCCGCGCCGGATTGCGCGCCGCCACCGCCACCACGGCAACCTCCGGGAGCTGGCGCGCCGGACGCAGCAACGCCATCGGCGCAATGCGCGCGGCGCCGAGGACGCCGAGGCGCAACGGAGTGTCGGCCATCCTCACTTCACCGGCGGATGGTACAGCACCAGCATCACATAAATCAGCGCCGGCCGCTCGCTGCCCACAATGTGCACATTGATCTCGGTAGTGATCTGCGTCCCCTTCGGCTTGGTTTCCGCGGCCACCAGCCGCGAGCGCGCGTGAATCTTGGCACCGGCGGGGACCGGGCCGACGAAGCGCAGCTTGTCGGCGCCGTAGTTGGTGGCGTTGCCGAAGCCGACGATCTGGTAGTCGTTGCCCGCGCGCAGGTGCGGGATCAAGCTCAAGGTCAGAAAGCCGTGCGCGATGGTCTGCTTGAACGGGCTCTCCCGTCTGGCACGCTCGACGTCGACGTGTATCCACTGGTGATCGCCGGTGAGATCGGCGAACTTGTTGATCATATCTTGCGACACCTCGAGCTCCGGCCCGAACGGGCCAAACGTGTCACTGACCCGGCCGCGCAGCGTCTCGATGTCATCGAAGCGAATCTGTTCCATTCAATCCTCCGTGGACTTGGCGCGCCCGAGACGCGCCGACAGCATTCCCTCTTATATCAGCGGCTGACGTCAGCCAACCCTTTGCGAGACTTGCGCGCAGAGGTCAAAGTCTCAATGATACCGGCAGGTGGAGCGGCCGTGAAACCAGCAGAATTCGACCATGCACAAGTCTACGTCGTTGGTGGCTCGCTCGGCATCGGGCTGGCCGTGGCCGAACGCATCGCGGCGTTGGGCGCCGAGGTCACGATCTTCGCGCGGCGGAGCACGCCGCTCGAACAGGCAGCCGCGGTGGTGCGCGCGGCCTGCCGGCGTGCGGATCAGCGGGTCGCCTGGCAGCAGCTGGACGTCGCCAATCACGACCAGGTCGCGGCAACAATGCCGGCGCTGGTTGCGGAACACGGCGCGCCGGACGTGCTCATCAACTGCGCCGGACGTGCCTATCCGCGATACTTCGAGGACATCACCTACGCGCAGTTCGCCGAGACGATGTTGGTCAACCTGCATGGCTGCTGGAACACCGTTCAAGCACTGCTGCCGCATATGAAGGCCAAGGGTCGCGGCTATATCGTCAACACGTCGTCTATTGCCGGGCTCATCGGTGTGTTCGGCTACACCGACTACTGCGCCTCGAAATTCGCGCTTATCGGCTTTTCCGAAGCGTTACGGGGCGAGCTCAAGCCGCACGGCATCGCGGTCTCCGTGCTCTGCCCACCGGACACCGCCACGCCCGGATTTGAAACCGAGAACTTGACGAAGCCCGAGGAGACGCGCGCGATTTCAGCGAGCGCCAAGGTCCTCCCGCCCGCCGCGATTGCCGACGAGTTGCTACGCGGCATGGAGCGCGAGACGTTTCTCATCATCCCCGGCCGCGACGGCCGCTTGGGCGTCCTCGCCAAGCGTCTTGTGCCGGGAGTGGTGAGCTGGGTGATGGACCGCACCGTCACGCAGGTGCGGCAGCGACGCGGCACACCGCGTTGATTGCAACACTACGCTTTCAAACGTTCATCTGCGTCATGGCCTGCAGGTGACCATATCGCGACACGGCGGAAACGCCGGTCGCAGGCCAACGGTCAGCAGCCACTTGCAGCGCCGATTTCGCTCCCCCTCGTCAGCGCACCGTATCCACGAACACCCGCAGGGTATCATGGACGGGCGGCGCCGTGAACGTTGCCTCCCAGCAGGCCGCGCTATCACTACGCTGCAGCTGCACGATCACCTGCGGAAATTCTCGCAGCAGCAAGGAGCCGGTCGCTGGCGCCGGCAAGTGTAGATTGGCGCCTCGGCCATTCACGACGATGGCGGCGCCGGCGCCGCTACTGGGTCGCAGTGTCATACGCGTCACGCCGTTCGGAGTAGCAGCGGGATTGGTATAGGAGAAACGGTTGTGGGTCTGCTGCCAGCATGGGTGGGCGCCGCACGCTCCATGCGGTGGTACCCGGGCCGCAAACGCCAAGCTGGGGGAGCTGGCGCTGGTATCGTAGATGCACCAGTCGTAGGCGGTCGAGCCGTTCACGGGATCGCCGAATTCGGCGAGGTCCGCCGGCATCCCGCCGCCCAACCACTTCCACCGCGCCGTGTGTGAGACGGTTTTCAGAGTGATCCCCGATCCTCGCTGCTGCAGTTGGCAACCGGCGCGGGGAGCGACCGCACAGCCACTCGACAGCGTCGGCGTGGGACTCGGCGTGCTGGCAAGCGTCGGGGTCGGTGGAGGTGTGCCACACGCCAAGCGGAGGGTCACGAGAGCGTCGCCCAGAGTCGGATCAGCATCGATGGAGGGAACCACGAGCACACCGACCGCACCGTTCACCGCCGTCGGGACACTATCGAGGCAGTCGCCGCCCAAGCTGGTCAAGTCAATGGGCATGCCGGCGGCCGTGGAGTTACAGGTGTGATCGGCTCCGCTCAGGACATTGCAGTTATCGGCACCGTCACCAGAACCCGTCGTCCCAAAAATCAGCGCGGTGTTGTTTGCGTTCCAGATGATGCCCTTGGCTTGACCGCTAGTGATATGTCCGCTGATCTGCAGCTCGCCAGCCTGCAACGGTGTATCGTCGGGCGGGCATGGCGTCGTACAGTCCGCTGCGATTTCGAAGGAGAGATCGATCGCTTCATTCAGGCCGAAGCCACCTGCTTCAGAGATACTGGTGAGCGTGGTCTCGGTCGGGCCATTGCACACGTTCGGGTGCGGGTGCGACGTCCCGGTGCAGGTCGCGGCGGCAATGGCTCTCGCGGTGGGAGTCGATTTCGGCGTCGGCGTCGGGGTTGTGGGTCCGGTTGTCGGTGTCGGTGCGTCGGTCGCCTCAGGCTCAATGCAGGAATGCACGACCGATCCGTCCGGGTCGGTAATCGTGGCGGTGCACTGCGGGTCCAGCGGAAAAGCGACGTTGGGTTGCCCTCCCACCGTGGCCATGTTGGTATCGTGGTCGACCTGCATCAACGTGTCGTACCCGATGAGGCTCCCCCCGCTCGGCGCGCAGTCAACCGCCCCCTGCGCGGGATTGACCGCGCAGGGATTGCCGGCGCCACAATCAGCGGGCGGGCATACGAGTCCATCATTCGCACCTCCGTGGCAATGGGTCGTAGGGTCGACACGCGCGCAAATCTTCAGGCTCGCCCCAAGGAACGTTGTGGCAGTGCAGTCGAAGTGGCTTTCGCTGGGCAGGATCAGGATCTTGCGGGTCGAGTCGGGCTCGAGGGGACCGAAGCGCCACACCTGCGACCCGGCAAGCGGGAGTTTTATCCTTAGAGAACCTGTGGAAAGTAAGGCGCTACTCCCGGCTCCCAAGCCGCAAACCCCCGGAGCAAATGTCGGCGTCGGCAGCGGTCCGGGACCCGCCAAGGACATCGCCGGATGGAGAAACACCGATAGCGAAGCCCCGCCGATCAGACGGACCGCTGTTTTGGTGAAGCATCCCATTTGATTGGTCACCCTTTCAACGCCATTCCGACAACGCGTGTCGAGCTTAGGCGATTACCGCGTCACTAGTGTGGCGTCGTGACGCTGTGTGACTCTACGCCGTCGTCGCCCCAAGTGTCCAGGAAAAACTACGGCAGCCGACACTCAGGCGCCGGCGGATTCCCTTAGCACTTCGAAGTGGCGCATATAGGACGCAAACCGCGCCCCGATCGCACCGTCGGACAGGCCGAAATCCGCCGCAGCGTAGTGGTGCCCACCGTGCTTTCCTTGCGGGTTCTCGGTGTGCCAGGCGTGCATGCGGCGCTGGGCTTCGCTGGTGAACTCGAGCCCAAAGTAGTCGTACATCCGCTTGATGGCCACAATCGGGTCGGCGACCAGTTCCTGGAAGGAGAAGTCGTAGAACTGCGCCGCCGGGCTGGCCGCGCGCGCGGTCATCGCGGACTGCACCATGCCCGACCACATATCGAGCTGCCAGGCGCCGATGGCCTGGCGATCCACAGTGCCCTCATACAGGCCGCGCCATCCGGCGACGAGACTGCAGATCGACGGCAGGACGCGCGCCGGATCCCGGTGCGTCTGCACGATGCATGCGTCGGGATAGGTATCGAGCAGGACACGGAGGTTGCGCATGTGCGCCGGGTACTTGAGCACCCACCGGCGCTCCGGCTGCGGCGATTGAATGAGCTTGAGGATGTCGCGATGCCGGGCGTACGCCGGATGCATGTCCTGTTGCGCGTACCACTTCGTGTAGCTGGGGATCGTCGCGTTGGAATCGAAGGTGTCGTCGAGAAAGGATTGCAGGAACAGATGACGGCATTCGTCCGGCCCGTCGGCGCTCATCAGATGGATCGCCTTCAGGCTGGGGTCGAGGTAGTACATCATCTTCAGCCCGTACACCGCCGCGATATAGCGCGGGTCGCTCTCCCACTCGCGGCGCGGCGGCCGCGGCCCCGGCGCCGCCGCCAGCCAGTACTCCAGCACTTGATTGTTCGGGTCCTGGCCGAGCAGGAAGTGCAGCGCCGTGGTTCCGGTCCGCGGCAAGCCGAGGATGAAGATGGGACGCCGGATCGCGGCTTGCAGGATCGTGGGTTGCTGTGTCCAGGCGTGTTGCGTCGCAAGACGGTTCTTCAGAACACTGCTGAGCTCCTGCATCACCATCATGCGGCCGAACGGTGTGAGCTGCGCCTCCTCGTCGTAGGCGCGCAGCAGCACCCGGAGGTGCGTGCGAAAGGCGTCGGCGCCAAAGTCATCGAGCTGTGTCGCCTGACGCGCCGCCTCCAAGAGCGGCCCTTCCGATTCGGCAAACCCCGGCTCGCGGCGCCCGAGCGCCTGTGCCAGGCGTTGCACGCCGTTGAAGAGCTCCACCAGTCGTCGCGCCTGCGATGCATCTTCCATGATCTTGAATCCTGGGCTGCTCCGCTATAGTACCCTGGCACGCGGCCGACAAGTTGATTGCACCGCCCCCGATGGCATCGGCGCGGGCCGTATGGTACTCGAACAAACGTTTGTTTGGACACTCACGGAAGGATCTCACAGAACTATGGCCAACAAGAACCCCTTGCACACGAAGCTCTGCGATCTGCTGGGCATCGAGTTTCCGATCATCGCCTTTACCCATTGCAAAGATGTCGTCGCCGCCGTCGTCAATGCCGGCGGTTTCGCCGTCCTTGGTGAAGCCATGCATACCCCCGACGAGATCGCCGCCGACATCAAATGGATCCGCTCGCGCGTCGGCGACAAGCCGTTCGGCATCGACCTGGTCTTGCCGTCATCGGTGCCGCCGAAGGATACGCTCGAGCAGTTGCTGGCCAAGATTCCCGAGACCCAGCGCAACTTCGTTCAGGGGATCAAGGAGCGCCACAACGTACCGGAGCCCAAGAGCCAGGTCGCGCTGCATCAGTGGGGCGGCCTGAATCAGGAGATGGCCCGCGCGCAAGTCGATGTGCTCGTTGACGAGCGCGTGCCGGTGTTCGTCTCCGGCCTCGGCAGCCCAGCCTTCATCTTGAAGACGATGCACGAGCGCGGCATGAAGGTCTTCGGCCTGATCGGGAAAACCCGCCAGGCCAAGCGCGAGATCGAGGCCGGTGTCGACGTCATCATCGCGCAGGGGTACGACGCCGCCGGCCACACCGGGCCGATCGGCACGTTCTCCATCGTGCCTGAAGTCGCCGCGATTGCCGGGAATACGCCCGTCGTCGCCGCAGGTGGCGTGACGACGGGCCGCCACCTGGCAGCGTCACTCTGTCTCGGCGCGGCCGGCGTCTGGACCGGAACGCTCTGGCTGGCATGCCGCGAGTCCGATTCCGATATGATCGTCAAGGAGAAGCTCCTCGCGGCCTCGTCGGACGACACCGTCTACTCACGCTGCATCTCCGGCATGCCCATGCGCGTCCTCAAGTGCGCGTGGACCGACGAGTGGGGCAAGCCGGACGCTCCACCGGTTCTCCAAGCGCCGTATCAGATGCTGCTCAGCGCCGAATATATTCAGGCCGCCAACGACCACCGCCGCCCCGATCTGATGACCGAAGCCGCCGGCCAGGGCGTTGATTTCATCAAAACCATGAAACCGGCGCGCCAGATCGTCTTCGACATGGTGGACGAGGCCCTCGCGGCCTTTGAAGAATTGACCGGCGAGTAACCGTCCGGGCTTGAAATCCATGCACGTCAAGCAGCACCCGACCCGCCCCGGCTTCGATGCGGCCCGTGCCGGCAAGCGCGCCGAGTGCGACGGCGGCGGGTTGACGCCCGGCGGGATGCCGGCCCGGCAGGAGTTCGCCGGCACGCTCAGCGGCGAATACATCGACCACGGCGATCCCCCATGGCGCTGGTACCTGATGGTCGATCTCGTGCGCAAGCCGGAGGGCTACCCCGCCGACACGGTGTGGTGCGAATCGGAAAGCGTGTTTCTGCTTGACGACTGAGAGAAACGGAAAAACACGAAAACACGAAAGGGCGAAAACACGACATGATGAGAATACCCGGAGACAGCGTCGATTCCTTTTCGTGCTTTCGTACTTTCGTGATTTCTTCCTGAGAGATTTCGATGCGAATAGTCGTGTGCGCAAAAGAAGTGCTAGACCCAGACGCAGTCAACAACTATGCGCTGGCGGGCAAGCTGGAGATCGGGGCGGACGGCAAGACCCTCACCCAAGCCGCGATTCCACGGCTGATGAATGCGTACGACGAGCAAGCCATCGAAGCCGCCTTGCGGCTGCGCGATGCGGGGACCGCCTGCTCCATCGCGGTGGTATCCGTGGGACGCGACGTGACCGATATCCTCAAGCATGCGGCGGCGCTCGGTGCGGACGAGATCGCCTGCATCACCGTCGACGCATCGAGTCTGGACGCGCACGGCACCGCGCGGCTGCTGGCGGCCTACATCCGACACAGCGGCGGCGCCGATATTGTTCTTTGCGGCCGCCAGGCGTCGGATGATGACCAGGGAGTGGTCCCTGCCATCGTCAGCGAGCTGTTGGGGATGCCGGCGGTGACGATTGCGCGAGCGGTCGAGCTGTCGGACGGGCCGGTGGTCCGCGTCACACGCGTGACTCCGGACGGCGACGAGATTGTCGAAGCGCGCTGCCCGGCGCTGATCACCATCAGCAACGAGCTCGGCACGCCGCGCTATCCGACCGCGGCGAAACGCATGGCGGCCCGACGCCTGCAGCCCAAGACGGTCTCTGCCGACGATCTGTCGGTCAGCGCCGAGGATCTCCAGCCGCAGGCGAAACTCGTGCGCCAATTCGTGCCGAGGGTGCAGGGCAAATGCGAGATGCTGTCTGGAGCTACGCCCGCCGAGGTCGCGGATCAACTCATGGCGCGGCTGCGCGCCGACAGCGTCATTCAGTAAGCGGAGTTGGGATGGCATGACGTCAAGAGCGGTTGTCGTTTGTACATGGGGGGGGGTGCTGGGTGACGCCGAGGTAGCGCTCACCCTGGCGCGCAAGATCAGCGGCCCATGGAAGGTGGATGTCGTCTGGCTCGCTCTCGGATCACTCCCGAACCAGGCCGCGGCAGTTGCCGCGCGGCATGGTGTGGCACGTATCGACCACGTTGCCGATGCCGCGCTGAATGAATTCCAGCCTGACGCGCATGTCGAAGCGCTGGCGCAGTACTGCGCGCAGCACTCCCCACAGGCGCTGTTGTTCACCCAAACGTACGAGGCCCGCCTGGTGGCCCCACGGCTGGCCGGACGGCTCGGCTGCGCCATCGCCATGAACGCGATGGATCTGGAAATCGGCAACGACGGCCAACTGTGCGTCACGGCGTCGGCCTATGGCGGCGACACCCGCGTGATCTACGAGCTGGTCGGCACACCGGTGATCGCGGCCATCTCCGCCAATGCCGTCGTACCCGCGCCCCTGGACGCTGCGGGCAACGTGAGTGTCCACCCCGTCGCCGTCGACCTCAGCCGCGTTGAGGAGCGCATTCGTATCATCAGCCGCGCCCAGGGCCAGAACGGTCCGCGCCTCGAGGACGCGCAAATCATCGTCGCCGGCGGCCGCGGGCTCGGCGATGCATCGAACTTCAACCTCGTGCAGGAGCTCGCCGACGCTCTCGGCGGCATGGCTGGTGCTTCGCGGCCGATCGTCGACGAGGGCTGGACCGACTCCGCGCACCAGGTCGGGCTCACAGGCAAGATCACGCGACCGGCGCTCTACATCGCCGCCGGAATTTCCGGAGCCAGCCAGCACATGGTGGGCTGCGCCGCCGCCAAGACGCTGGTGGCGATCAACCGCGACCCCGATGCCGCGGTGTTCCGCTACGCGCGCTACGGCCTCGTCGGCGACTGCCTCGAAATTCTCCCCGAGCTCATCCGCGCGGCGAAGGCGCGTTGAAATCGCTTCCATGCGCCCGCCATCAGAAGATCACGAAAACACGAAAGCTCGAAAACACGAAAGGGAGGAAGGGAAGCCATTCGCTTTGCGTGCTGTCGTGATTTTCTTGCTCTGATCTGAAAGGACTCAACCATGACAACGACTCGTACCCCAGTCATCCAAAACCTGTTCGCCGAGACCGCGCAGGGCCCGCGCCTGCTGGGCTCGAAATGCGTCGCCTGCGGCGCGCCCTACTTTCCCAAGTCGCCCGCCTGCCACAATCCCGAGTGCAGCGCAGAACGCATCGAGGACGCCGCATTCGGACCGCGCGGCACGCTGTGGAGCTTCGCCGTGCAATACTATGCGCCACCGACGCCAGTGAAGTACGACGAGCCGTTCGTCCCGTTTGCCATCGGCGTGGTCGACCTGCCGGAGGGCCTCCGGGTGCTGGGCCGGCTGCACGTCGACGACCTCAAGCAGATCAAGATCGGCATGCCCGTCGAGTTGGTCATCGAGCGCCTGTGTGGCAGCGCCGACGGCGGCGAGATTACTACATGGAAATTCCGGCCGGTGGGTGCGGAGGACAAGTAAGGGGTGAGGAGTAAGGGGACCGGTTTCCTTTTCACTCCTTACTCCTCACCCCTCACTCCTTACCGATCAGTTGAAGCGAAGAGAGGATCTGACATGCGAGACGTAGCGGTCATCGGGTTAGGCGTACATCCCTGGGGAAAATTCGAAGGCAAGTCGGTGACCCAGCTGTGCCGCGAGGCGACTGCAGCGGCGCTCAAGGACGCCGGCGTGCGGTGGCGCGAGATCCAGGCGGTCGCCGCGGCGAGCTCGCGCTTCTCCGGCGGCAAGGGCTGGGGCTTGAACGGCAACGATGTCATCGAAGACATGGGACCCACCGGCGCGCCCGTGTACAACCTCTCCGCCGGCTGCGCCGCCGGCGGCAATGCATTCAACGTCGGCTACAGTTTGGTTGCCGGCGGCCTCTACGACATGGTCCTCGTGGTCGGCGGCGAGAAGATGCCCAAGGGCTTCATCCAGATGTCCGGGGTCGAAGAAGAAACCGACCCGGAGTACGTGCGCCAGGTGTGCGTCGGCATGCCGGGGCCGGCATTCTGGGGCATGCTGTGCATGCGACGCATGGCCGATTACGGCACCACCGAAACACAGCTCGCGCAGATCGCGGTGAAGGCGCATCAAGCGGGACAACACAATCCGAACGCCCGCTTCCGACAGCTCTTCACGGTCGAGGAGGTGCTGAAGTCGCGCGTCGTCAGCTGGCCGTTGCGCTTGTACGAAATCTGTCCGGTGAGCGACGGCGCCGCCGCGGTCGTATTGTGCTCGGCCGACCTCGCCCGCAAGCGGACGACGAAACCCGTGTGGATCGCGTCCAGCACTGTCGCCACCGCAGGGTTCAATGACGGCATCCCGCGCGGCCTCGCCACCGTTGTTCCGCCGGGACACACCGAACACAGCGAAGCCACCACGGCGGTCAAGAAGGCCTTCGACCAGGCCGGCATCGGCCCGCGCGACATCAGCTTGATCGAGCTGCAAGACAACACCGTGTATTACGAGCTGGCCTTCCCGGAAGAATGGGGATTTTGCGAGCCCGGCGAGGCGGAGAAATTGGTGGAGCGCGGCGAGACCGTGCCTACCGGCAAGCTGCCGATCAATCCGAGCGGCGGGTTCCTTTGCTTCGGCGAGGCGACCACCGCCATGGGCGTGTGGCAGGTGTGTGAGCTGGCGTGGCAGCTGCGCGGCGAAGCCGGTGCGCGGCAGGTCCCCAACGCCAAGGTGGGCCTTGGCCAAACTCTGGGGCTCGGCAGCAACGCAACAGCGGTCATCCTCAAGCGCTAGGACCTGCGGTCGGCGTCCTTCTATGGCCCGCTCCCCCCTTCGGGGAGCCTCAGGACAGGGTTGGTCGCTAGGGGCTGCCACGTCCGCCGGACTGCTAGCAAAGCGCGCGGGACAACGGCAATGAAGGCGCGCGTCGCGCCATGACCCTCCGCCTGCCCGCCTTCCCGTTTTCCTTGCGCAGGCGAGCGATTAAGCTATAGTGCCATGCCTCTGGGGACGTAGCTCAGCTGGGAGAGCGCCGCGTTCGCAATGCGGAGGTCGGGAGTTCGATCCTCCTCGTCTCCACTAATCCACTGAGAACCCGCTGGTGCCCCAGCGGGTTCTTTTCGTGGTGTGGAGTCTGCCGTAGCTATCCCGGACCGACGCTCCGCCCGACGCCCCATTGAAGTCTTCCCCGGAGCGTGGCCCTGGGCTATCGAGTCATTGCGCCTGTGGCAAAAACCTTATCGATTGACCGATCACCAGGAGGAAAACGCATGGCAGCAAACGACCACGTGCTATTTCACATCGACGAAGGGGTTGGTGTCGTCACCATGAATCGTCCCGAGCGCCTCAACGCCGTGAATTGGGACATGGCCTTGCGGCTCGTCGAGCTGTTCCGTGAAATCCGCTTCAACGACGACGTGCGGGTGCTCGTGCTGACGGGCGCTGGCCGCGGATTTTGCGCGGGCGGCGATGCCGAGTGGCTCAGCGGCTCCGGCGATCGTCCCCTGCCCGGCTTGTCGGACAAGAGCCGCGTCCTGCCGCGCTATCAGCGCAAGACGCCGGCCGGGCCGTTCGCTGAATTTGCGCGCACGATCATCGAGGCGGACAAGCCGGTGATCGCGGCGATCTCCGGGCCGGCAATGGGCGCGGGGCTCGCCTTCGCCCTCGCCTGCGATCGGCGCATCGGCGACTCCAAAGCCCGCATGTGCGCCGCCATGGTGCGCCTCGGGTTCAGTCCCGATTGCGGCATCACCTGGCTGCTGCCGCGGATTACCAACCTATCGACCGCGCTCATGATGGTGGAGACCGGCAAGATCCTCGAGTCCGAGGAAGCACACAAAGCCGGACTGCTCGATGAGCTGGTCCCGGAAGGCGAAGCGCTCGCCGCGGCGATGTGCTACGCCAAGGAACTCGCCAAGGGCCCGAGCGTGGCCATCGACCTCGCACGTCGCTGCATCTACAAATCGCTCACCGCGACGTTCGACGAAATGCTCGACTACGAAGGCGTCGCCGGCACGATGTCCGCCGACACCCACGACGCGCGCGAAGGCACGAGCGCATTCGCGGAGAAGCGGAAGCCGGTGTTCAAGGGATTCTGAGAGGAGAGTCACGCGTAGCCGCCTGCCAGACCGACAGTCCTTCCGGAGCGAAAGGCGCAAAGGAAGAGGGGATTCAAGCCCCTGGGGACTTCGGTTTCTTGGCGTCTCTTCTTGCGGCTTTGCGCCTTTGCGTGAGCTCTCTTCCCGTCGCGAGCCGTTGTCTGCTAAAGACGCCACCATGCCACCGACCGCCGCGGACATGGAGCGTTACCGGCACGAAATCGATGAGCACGGCTACTGCCTCGTGCGGGATGCCTTGCCGCTCGCCGGCTTCGACGAGTTGCGCGCCACGCTGGTGCGCATCGCCGCCGAGGAGATCGCCAATGGCACCGACTACGTGTACGAGAACGGCTCGAACCAGCGCGTCTGGGTGTTGCTGAACAAGGGACGGCTCTTCGAGGAGTTGGTCCAGAATGAAACTGTCCTCGAGCTGATCGGCTACATGCTCGGACCGGGCTTTCTGCTCTCGAATACGAATGCCAACATCGCCGGACCGGGCGGCAAGCCGATGTTCCTGCACTCAGACACCGACTACGTGCCGGCGCCGTTTCCGCCCTATGCCATGGTCGCCAACGCCATGTGGTTCCTCGACGACTTCACCGCCGAGAACGGTGCGACGCGCATCGTGCCGCAATCACACACCCTGCGCCATCCGCCCGATTATTCGAAGCGCTACGAGACCGCCCCGGTCACCGGTCCGCGCGGCACGGTGATGATCTTCCACGGTGGCTTGTGGCACCAGACCGGCCGCAACACGACCGCCGATCAGAAACGCCACGGTATCATCACCTATTACTGCCGGCCGTTCATGCGCCAGCAGGAGAACTTCTTCAAATCCCTGGACCCGCCCGTGCTCGAACGCGCCACGCCACGGCTGCGCCAGCTCCTCGGTTATGAGATGTGGCTCGGCGGCGTCGGCGCCATCGGCGGCCTGCCGCGCGAGTGGCCGCGCTTCTGAGGCCTGCGGCGGGCGTCTCTTCTATGGCCCGCTCCTCGTTGCGTCGCTGCGGGCGTTTAGTCACGAACTGGTGGACTTAGGACGGGCGACCAAGATGCCGGCACCACCCCTTTCATATTGGTCCTGGGCTCTTGTTGAAAGGTTTTGCCGAGACATCGCTTCAATAGAAGCAGTATCCCAGCCCCCTGTACGTCTTCGCCCGCCCGACGATGCGCGGGCCGCGCTTCAGGAGGTATTCGTTGAAGCGCTCGGCGATCTCGCCCGCCTTGGCCGGACGAAAGAACACCGGGTCGCCCGGGCGCAGGCGGCCGCGCCATTCCGGCGGCACAATGAGCGGCGTTTGCACTTCCCCAAATCCCTCGCCGCCGGTCGGCTTGAGGCCGGAGGGCAAGAAGGGAATTGGCGCCTTGTCGGCGTGCGCTGGGCCGCTGGCGATGAAGCCGCCGCTCTGGCAGGTCACGTGGTCGGGCTGCGAGCGGCGCGTCACCTGCAAGGCGAAACAAAAGGCGGGCTGATTCTCGTTCGTCGCGTAATAGTCGAACAGATGCGACTGCAGAAACCCGGACCCCGCCGTCACCTCGGTAATCCACGGCTCCAACGTCGTGGTGCGCAGCGAGCCGGTGCCGCCACCGTTGAAAAAGTCGAGCGGCACGTTGCGCTCGCGCAACACCGCCGCCACTTCGCGGCGCCTGGCGGCGACGGCGGCGACCGATTTTCGCTTGATGAATTTCTTGGCGGGGTTCAGGAGCGGCGCAAAGGGATTCTGGTCCGGCAGCCCGGCGATCTGCGCTTCGTAGCCCATCACGCCGCTGAGTCTGAGCTCCGGCTGCCGCAAGACGGCATCGAGTACGCGGCGGAAGTCCTCGAGCGTGCGCACCGGCGAGCGCTGCACGCCGAGGTGCACACCGCGCGGCCGCCAGGAGAGGTCCAGATCGATGCACACCCGCAACGGCAGCGCCGCGCCGCCGCCGCAGCGCTGCCGCCAATACTGGCCGAGCATCTCCGCGTGCGCCGGTTCGTCGATCATGTGCGTGACCACCGCCCCGCTCTGCGTCATCTCCCAGAGCGCATCGAGATCGCCGCCCTGCACGGACGGATACGCGATCAGCAAGTCATCGAAGCCCTCCGCCCGCAGCAGCTGCGCTTCGTGGGCGGAGAAACACATCAGACCGCGGAAATGGTCGCCGCCGACCTTGACGATCTGCTTCAGCAACTCGGGCACCCGGACCGATTTCGATGCCACCCGCAACTGCTTGCCGTGGGTCTTGGCGATGCGTGACAACCGCTCGGTGTTGGCGTCGAGGATATCCAGGTCGACGATCATCAACGGCAATCGCTCGCCGCGCACGAGTTGGGCGAGCTGCTCGTAGTTCCAAGCGTCGCTCATCGGACGCAATCCTCGCAGGCGGCCTAGCTTGGAATCCTGCAGCGACCCAGCGGGGAGCGGCCCATAGAAGAGACGCCGGCCGCAGGCCTCATCGGCGCCCTTCCTTGCTCGCCTTCTTCGAGTAGCTTTCCAGCTTCATTCCCGTGAGCGCGAACTTGACGAAGTTCGCCACGCCGCCGCTGAACAGGTTGACCATCATGTCGGTGAAGATGCGATACTTCTCGCGCGTGTACGGATACCAGTTCGCCTCGATCTTGGCGCTGTCCTTGTCGATGAGCACCGACTTGACGTTGCAGAAGGCGTGCAACCCGTGCTCGCCCTTGTAGCGCCCGTAGCCGCTGCCCTTCATGCCTCCGAACGGCAAGGCCGGGTTGGCTTCGGTGGCCATCACGTTGTTGATCGACACGCCGCCCACGACCAGGGCGCGCGCTACACGTTGCGCGCGTTCGAGATCCTTCGACCAGACACTCGCGGTCAATCCATACTCGGAGGCGTTCGCCAGTGCGATCGCCTCGTCCTCGGTTTTGAAGGTCAGCAGCGGTAGCACCGGGCCGAAGGTTTCTTCGCGCATCAGCAGCATGTCGTCGCCCACCTGGTCCACGACCATCGGGGGGATGAGCCGCGACGCGCCGTCCCAGTTGTCTCCGGTCAGAAACCGGGCGCCCTTGGCCTTCGCGTCCTCCACCTGCCGGGCGACGATCTTGACCTGGAAGTCGGCGGTCATGGCACCGATATCGGCGTCGCCATCGCTGTCGATGGCCTGCTTCATGCGCGCCACTTCTTTCACCAGCGCCGCCTTGAACGCCTCGGCGATGCTCTCCTGGACGTAGATGCGCTCGACGGACGTGCACGACTGGCCCGTGGTGGTGAGGCCGCCCCAGGCCGCGCCCGCGGCAGCGCGTTCGAGATTCACGTCCTCGAAGACGAGCATCGGATCCTTGCCGCCCAACTCGAGCTCGACCGGAATCATGTACTGGGCTGCCTGCTGCAGGATTTTCTTGCCGGTGCGTGTGCTGCCGGTGAACATGATCTTGTTGGGCTGCTGGTCGATCAGCTCCGCGCCGACGCTGCCGTCGCCGTACGCGATCACCACCCAGCTCGGTGGCACTTGCGCTTCACCCAGGAGATCCTCGAGGAGGCCTGTGAGCGGCGTCCACTCGGATGGTTTGTAGACAACGGTGTTGCCGGTCACCAACGCGGCGGCGATGGGCACGACCGCCTGGTAGAAGGGATAGTTCCACGGCGAGATGATGAGGATCGTGCCCAGCGGCTCGAACCACAGGCGCGAGCCCTTGCCGAGCAACGCGATCGGCGTATGCACCTTGCGATCCTTGAGGGCCTTCGGCGCGGCCTTCTCCATCCAGGCCAGGTTGTCGAGCACCCCGAAGATTTCCGAAATGAGCGCGTCGGAGCGGCTCTTGCCCGTGTCGCGTTGGATGTGATCGATGATCGCTTCGCGACGCCGCAGGATGATTTCCCGCAACGTCGTCAGATAGCGCACGCGTTCCGCCACCGTCAGCCGGCGCAGCGCGCGCGATCCGGCACGCGCCCGCTCCACCGCATCCGCATGCGTGGGGCTCGGCCGCGCAATGTCGTTCATGATTCCTCCTTCGGCGCCGATCCATTGTTCACAACGGCTGAATCCACGGCGATCGCTCCATGGTCCATTACCGCTACTGCATCGTCCGTCGCAGCCAATCCATGGTCCACGATCTTGGCGTCCCAGTGGATCAATTCGTAAATCGACGTCCCCTCGCCCAGATCGGAATAGTAAAGGGTCACGACCATTCCCTTAATTCCGATGTTGATCATGCGCAGCACCGCGCCGATGGCATCGGGAAAGGCCTGGTGCTGATCGGTCAGCGCCATCAGGCCACGCAGGACAAGCTTCGGGCAGTAGCGAAACAGACCCAGCAGCACCTGCAGCGGCTGCAGGTCCGCGTCGTTCATGTACGCCAGCATGCGGTCGACATGATCGGCGCAGCGCGAGCGCGAGAACGACGGAAACTGGCGGTCGCCGGGAATGATGACGTCACCGACCCGCAAGAGTCCCGCCTGTTGAGATGGGGTGAGAATGCGTGAGGTCATGGGCGCACGTCCTTGAGAATTTGGTCGGCCGCACGCAGCGAGTTTGCCATGATCGTAAACGCCGGATTGATACCCGGGGCGTTCGGAAAGACGCTCGAGTCGCCGGCGTAGATGTTCTTGTAGCCGTGCAGCCGATAGTCCGGCGAGGTCACCGAGCGCGTCGGGTCGACCCCCATGTTGCAGCCGCCCATCAAGTGGAGGCCGATCGCCAGGTTCCCTTCGATGATCTCCTTGGCGCCGGTGGCAAGGAAGATGTTGCGAATCGCGTCACGGCCGCGGTCGCGGCGTCGCTTGTCTTCGTCGTTGAGCTTCTTCTCCACGATCACGCCGCCCTTGGGATTGACGCGGATGCGCCCGGGCTGGGTGTCGCGGACGGCCACCTCGATGCACGCCAGGTGCGTGATGTTGCGCATATGCCGCAGGTGCGCCGCGCCGAAGCCGGGAATGAGCATGGCGATCGCCACCGGCGGCGCGAACACGTTCTCGAGCTTGAAACCGCCGCGCCGGAAGTTCGGGTCGTCTGATTTGTAGGACTGCAGCGGCCCACGATGCGCGTTGATCGGTTCATCGTACACGGCGAGGTTCATGTATTGCGGATGGGTAAAAAAGTTGTGGCCCAGCGCCGGCAGCCGCGACGCGAATCCCGACAGCAGGAGCAGGCGGGAGTTGCCGATCGCACCCGACGCCATCACGAGGATGCGCCCCCGGTAGCTCGCCGTCGTCTTGTCGGCGTGCATGCCGGTGACGGTCACGCTGTCATCCGCGTGCTCGACGCGTTGCACCTCGTACTCCGCAATCACTTTCAGGCCGGCGGCGCGGGCGCGCTTGAGCGTGGTGACGACCATGCTTTGCTTGCTGTCGATGCGGCACCCGGCCAGGCATTCGATGCAGCAGTTCCCGTCCTCGAAGTGGCAGTCGGCCTGCGCCCGCTTGAGCAACGCGCTGCGATAGCCGTTGGCATCAAAGCCCTCCTTGAAGACGCGCGCGTTGCCGTTGCGGTACTCCTCCGGAACGGTGCGGATCTCGATCTCGCCCGCCGCTTTGTCGTACCACGGATCGAATGTCGCGCGCGTCAGCGCCGCCACGCCAGAGGCGTCGCGCCAGGCGTCGAACGCGTCCTCGTCGAAGCGATCCGCCAAGGCCTGATTGACCACCGATCCCCCGCCGACGACTTTCGGCCGGAGCAGGCCAATCGTGGCGTCCGCGTTCAACTCAATCCCGCCGCTCCAGAAGAGCTGCTAGTTCGCATCGATCTCCTTGCGCGGATAGCTGGACCGATCGAAGTCCTTGCCCGCCTCCAAGAGCAGGCACCGCATCCCGGCCTGCGTCAGTGTATGAGCAATGAAAGATCCCGATACACCGGCGCCGACGATCACCGCATCATAGATAGTTGTCTCTGTGGGCATAGGCTCCATCTCTACCCGATGGCGTGCCCACCTTTGTGGAGCGGACGGCTCCAGTCAAGCACCTGGCGATTGACGATTGATTCATTGGGTCATTGACGATTGCCAGAGGAGCCAGTGGCCCAATCGTCAATGACTCAATCGTCAATGGCCCAATTCCTCCTTCGCTCACACAACCTTGTCGCGCCGCAGCTGCGCGATCTGCGCCTC